>JBBQBC010000132.1:0-10289 GCA_038317155.1 Bacteroidales bacterium | reverse complement strand
ATCTTCAGGATGTACAAATGATAAAATCTGATCTACCGTTGGTGTGAATTCTTCCGGCTCGCAGCCTAATAATTCATACAGGTTTCTCGAAAAGATAATCTTATCCGTATCATTATCCCATGACCAGTGGCCTACATTAAGTATTTGTTCCGAATGTTCAAAAAATTCTTTGTTGATTAACAATAGGTTGTTCGCTTTTCTGATCCGTTTCAAATCATTATTTATTTTTAGGAAGGCCATCAGAAATATAAAAAACGACAAAACGACAATTAAGTATACCGACAATGGAGATAATATGCTGTCGTTTTTGTATTCTATTTCATGAAAGCTTAATCGGCCTAATTCATCATCAACAATTTTGCGAACTAAAGATTGACCATGGATCATCAGTTTACTTCCTTCAACAAGCTGGTTTACAATTGAATCAGGAGCTGTTATTTGATGTAAATTTGCAAGTACCACTTTTTCGAGCCGAACGAATCGCTCGTCAAGCATATTTGTTAAAGAATCTATATTGGCAGATTGTTTCGGAATATCGGCAGTGATTAATTTTATTTTTTTTATAGACTTTTGTGCCTGGCCAATCGCTTTTCGGTATGCAGCCCGAAAACGCAGGTCTTTGGTTAATAAAAAGGCTCGTTGGCTCGATTCTGCCTCAAGTGCGTATGAATTTAATTGTTCTAATTCAATGTTAACCTGATAGGAATGAACGATCTCCTTCGCAGATTCAGCAAGAGATTTGATTTGCCTGTATGAAATGCCTGCAACAAAAAGAAGTGCGCCTATAGCGATAATCAAAGCGCTTTTCAACAACAGGGATCTGAGGGTATGCTTTGCAATGGTCATTTATCAAGCTCATTAAAACTAAACAGAAAATTTTCTTTTTTTAAGTCTAAATTGTGGTATTGCCAATTGCGGGTAATAACCTGGGCCAAAGTTGATTTCAATTTCGAAAAATCATTTGGTTTTTTGATATAAATATTGGCTCCGTGTACAAAGGCGTCTTCAATGTCTTGTTCCGAGCTTGAAGTAGAATAGATAACTACAGCAAGGTCGCTTAGGCGGCTGTTCATCCTTATTTCTTTTAAGCATTCCATACCGTTTTTTAGAGGCATATTCAGATCAAGGAAAACGACATTGGGCAGCCGAACACCGGGCTGGTTAAGATAGTCCATCAATTGAACGCCGTCATTCAGGAAAGATACGACAGTCTTTATTTTAATTTCGTCCATGGCCTCTTTAAAAAAAAGGCGGTCGTCGGCATCATCATCGGTAAGAATTATGTGCATTACATCCATTTCAATGTATATTTCAGTTACTGGTTAATTAAGGAAACAATCTTTTTCCTTTTTTGGATTATTCTTTGAAATTGGGTGGGCGTTAAACCTGTTGTTTTTTTGAACTGCGACGACAGATGTGCCGGGCTGCTGTAATTCAACTTCCAGGCAACTTCGTTAAGCGTCAGGTTCTCATCAATAATTAACTGTTTTGCCCGTTCAATTCTTTGGAGTATTATAAAATTTTCAATTGTAGAATAGGTAACCTCCGAAAAAAGTCTTGATATATACCCATAATTAAGATTTAATTTGGAAGAAAGGTAGGCAGATATTTTTGACGAAGGAAGATCATCTTCATTGAATACCATATTGCAAACCACGTCTTTAATTTGCTGCACAACTACCTTCTTGGGATCTTCAATAAATTCAATCCCATATTTGCGGATTGATAATTTCAATTCATTGTAAATCTCTGGGCTTAACGTCTCGTTGACTTGGATTTCGCCCAAACCAGTTGATTCATGCGGAATTCCTAACTTATCAAGAGTCTCCTGTAAAATTACTTTGCAGGCAAGGTTTATATCATATCTAAAATGCAACTTCATCTTTTTATTTACATTATTAACCGTCATAAATATAAATTGTTCAATTTCTTACACGATAAAAAAACGGCGTTGCAATGAAATAGATTAAAAAATTTGCATAATCTGCAAAAGTGAAATCATATAAAATAATCTCAAAATTGTATAACATGTCACCTAGGCACTATGTCCAACTTTGCTTCAACAAATTAATGCAGTGATCTATTTTTAAACTTAAAAAAAACAACATGAAAGCAAATTCAAACAATGGACAGCGCGGCACTGAAGACGAATCAAAGGTCGTAAAAACAAAACCCGATGCAGCAGATGGGCTTCGGGAGTTGTTGGAAGACTCGTTAAAGGACATTTATTGGGCAGAAAAAGCGATCACCCATGCCATGCCAAAAATGATCGCCAACGCTACAACGCCCGAATTAATCGATGCACTCTCGGAACACCTTGATGTTACCAAGAAGCAGGCAACACGGTTAGAAGAAGTTTTTAAATCGCTTGGGCTAAAGCCCGAGGCTAAAAAATGCGAAGCGATGGATGGCTTGATCAAAGAAGCCGAAGAATTGATGAAGTCAACCGAAAAAGGTGTTGTACGTGACGCAGCAATCATTGCAGCAGCCCAAAAAATAGAGCATTATGAAATAGCAACTTACGGTACGCTCCGCACATTCGCTAACACACTTGGCGAGCAGGAAGCTGCGGCTCTGTTGGAAGAAACCTTAAACGAAGAGAAAGAAGCCGATGCATCTTTATCTGCGGTAGCGGAATCGATCAATGTTGAAGCAGCAGAGTAGGTAGTATAAAAACAACAGAAATTAAGTATTAACATTTCGTTCAAACATTTTATTTACACTTAAAAACAAAATGGAAAATAAAAAAAGTGATCAGGATAGTAAAGCTACTAAAACTGGCAAATCAGGAAAAGTGGACAATTCAACTGGCGGAACAAAGAAAACTTCGAGCGGGAAAAGCAGCAGTAAATCAACTTCCACAAAAAAAGCCTAATGCTAATCAGAAGTTATTATACACTTAAAAAATAGAACATGTACGAAAATCAAAACGACCGACAGTTTGAGAATTCAGACAAAGGTCAAAAAGAAGACGAATCGCAAAATAGGGATGGTACTTTATCCCAGGCACAAACACGATCAGATCGAACTGAAAGAAGTGACTTCGATTATCGTTCATCTGATGAAGACCAAACTGGTATCAATATTGGGGAACATCCGGAAAGAAACCGAATGAATCAGGAAGAATATGATTTAAGCAGGCTTCATGCTGTCCCGAACAACAATGATTTTTCTTCAATGGATGTGGAGGATGATGAAGACTTGGAAGAAGAAGAAGAAGAGGACGATTTGGATGAGGAAGATGACGAAAACGAAGTAACTAATCCAGGTCTATAAGGCGACGATCTAACCGGATTGAGAGATTCTCAAGATCAACGCGCGGACGATTATAAAAACTAATAAATAAAACCCCCGCGAATCCGCCAATTAATAAACTAGTGTTTTTAGAGGTGCTGTACAATTAGGGTGGGCGATGAATATTCAGGATTTGCCCACCTTAATTCAAGCCTTTTAGATTCTTTATCATCATTGAAAAACAAATGTTTTTATTCAAATTAAAAGCTCCATTATGAAAAAACAAACAATTTTAGCAGCAATACTATTTACTTTTCTTTCAACCCTTTCCGGTTGTGAAATTATAGGTGGAATATTCAAAACCGGAATGGGTTTTGGTGTTATTGGTGTAATAGTACTGGTTGTAATTATCATTTTCCTTTTCAACAAATTGAAGGGAACTAGATAATTATATTAAATGAATGAATAATTTACATACAGCTACATTTTATTCCGGGCTCAGCGGCTTGCAACTTCACATCCCACAATACTTGTATCCTCCGCCGTATGAAAACGCTAGCAGGCTGACCTATTATTCAACGTTTTTTAACAGCATTGAGTTTAATAGTTCCTTTTATAAAATACCGCGAACTGTAACTGTTTCCAAATGGGCTGCCTTGGTTCCTGAGAAATTTAAATTCACTTTTAAATTGTGGAAAGAAATAACACACCGTAAAGGTCTCCAATTTAATGAAGAGGATGTATCCTCTTTTTTTGAATCAATCAATTTTGTTCAGGAGAAAAAAGGATGTGTACTTATTCAGTTTCCTCCAGGCTTGGGAAAAGAATACATTGTTCAGTTAGATAAACTTTTAGTTTGCATCAGCGCATGCAATACCGATGACTGGAAAATTGCAGTGGAGTTTCGTAATAAATCATGGTATCACCAAAGTGTTTATGATTTATTAGATTTTCATAAAGCAACCATTGTTGTTCATGACATTCCAAAGTCTGCGACACCGTTGCTGCACCATAAATCTGATTTTATGTATATCCGGTTCCATGGTCCAACTGGAAACTACCGCGACAGCTATTCGGAAGATTTTTTGAATGAATATGCCTCCTACCTGAATGAATGGATGGAAGATGGCAAAACTGTTTATGTATATTTTAATAATACCATGGGTGATGCCCTAAATAATTTAAAATCACTGAATGGATTGCTGCATGAGAAATTAAGTGTGACATAAACTTAATGTGGATATCCGAAATATTATCCATGTCATAAAAGTCATTCAATTGTCATGTGGTAGTCATTAAGTTGTCAGGAAATGTCAATAAATGACAACAACTGACCACAACTGACTGAATCAAAATGAAAAATAGGATATGCAATGGACATTCATAAACTTAAAAACCTGAAAAATGGCACTCACTACCTATAAAGAAAAACGAAATTTTAAAGAAAGCCCCGAACCTGTTGGTGGCAAACCTGACAGTGATAAATTGCGTTTTGTAATTCAAAAGCATGATGCCTCACGACTGCATTATGACTTCCGTTTAGAAATGGAAGGGGTGTTAAAAAGCTGGGCTGTGCCGAAGGGTCCATCAACTGACCCGGACGTAAAACGCCTGGCGATGATGGTTGAAGACCATCCGTATGATTACAGAAGCTTTGAAGGAATTATTCCGAGCGGTTACGGTGCCGGAACTGTAATAGTATGGGATGAAGGTTATTATGAGCCTGCCGATGCTGATGGAATGGATAAAAAATCACAGGATGCAGCATTGCAAAAAGGAATTCCTGCAGGTAAATTGCATGTTGTATTGCATGGCACAAAGCTCAAAGGGGAATATGCCCTTATAAAAACCCATGGCAGAGGAGAAAATGCCTGGCTACTGTTCAAGGTTAAAGACAAATATGTTTCCAAAGAAGATATCACGCTAAAGGACAAATCTGTTATCTCAAAAAAAACATTGGCACAGGTTGAGAAAACAACCACCAATTTTTTGGGCGCCAAGCGTGTAAAAGATTCAGCAATAAAAAGCAAAAAAGAAACTTCGCTCAATCAACGCGATGATGTACAAGCAGCTTCAGAAAAAAATAAAACAGAAACAGAAAATGGAATCGACGCCAGTGAAATTTTAGCCAAAGGTAAGACCGCAGAATTTCCTTCCAGGGTTTCTCCCATGCTTGCTACCATGGTTGATAAGCCTTTTGATAAAGAGGGCTGGCAATATGAAATTAAGTGGGACAGCTACCGGACCCTTGCAATGTGTAATAAAAATAAAGTGGAGTTAAAATCGAGAAACGATAAATCGTTCAACGAAAAATTTTATCCTGTTCATAAAGCCGTTCAGGAATGGAACATAAATGCAGTTGTAGATGGTGAGGTTGTTGTGTTGGATGAAGATGGAAAATCAAATTTTGGTGCCTTGCAAAACTGGCGGAGCGAAGCCGATGGTGAAATTTATTTCTACGTTTTTGACATCCTGTGGATGGATGGTAAAGACCTGATGCGTATACCACTATCAGAAAGAAGAATGGTTTTAAAACAACTTATTCCTGATAACTCAATTGTTCGTTTGAGTGAAAATTTTGAAGTAAACGGAATAGAATTTTTTGAAGCCGCCAAGAAAATGGGACTGGAAGGTATCATGGCCAAAAAGGCCGACAGCACATATTCAGAAGGAAACCGTTCGAAAGATTGGTTGAAAATTAAAGCCAATAAACGACAGGAAATGGTCATTGGTGGTTATACGAAGAATGACGATTCATCAAAATCATTCAGTTCACTGTTACTGGGCGATTATGAAAAAGGGAAGTTGATTTATACCGGCAAAGTAGGAACAGGATTTAACGATAAGCAACAACTGGAAATGCTGAAACAATTTAAACCCTACATCACCGAATTACCTCCTTTTACCGAATTGCCCGACATAAACAAACCCTCACGCTTTCGGCCAAACCCACCTCACGCCATAGCTGTATGGATGAAACCTGAATTGGTGTGTGAAGTAAGTTTTACTGAAATGACAAAGGACAGAATTATGCGTCATCCTTCATTTGAAGCTCTGCGTATGGATAAAAAACCACAAGAAGTCGTACTCGAAAAAGCGGTTAATACAGAGAAAATTACATCTGTTGAAGAACCAAAACCGAAGTCGGTTTTAACGCCGGGCGGGAAAAAAGTCTGGAAAACATTTTTGAATCCAACGGATGAAAACCAGGTCCGTGAAATTAACGGCCACGAATTAAAATTTACAAACCTTAGTAAAATCTACTGGCCCTCAGAAAAAATCACCAAACGGGATATGCTCAACTACTATTACCAGGTTGCTCCATACATTTTACCTTACCTAAAAAACCGACCGCAATCGATGAACCGTTATCCGAACGGCATTGATGGTGAAAGTTTCTATTTTAAGGATGTATCAGGCACTGCTCCTGATTGGACTGAATCATTCGGGTACACCAGTGATTCGGACAGTCGTTTACGGAAATACCTGGTGGCAAAGGATGAAGCAAGTTTGCTTTACATGGCAAATTTGGGGTGCATTGAAATGAACCCCTGGCACAGTAAAGTGGAAACAGAAGATTATCCTGACTGGTGCATTATTGATTTAGACCCCGCCGAAAAAAATACTTTTGAACAAGTGATTGAGGCAGCAAATGTGACCAATGACATCCTGAAAAGTCTGGGTGTAACCTCTTATCCAAAAACAAGCGGTTCCACAGGCATACACATTTACATACCGCTGGGAGCAAAATATACGTATGAACACTCAAAAGAATTTGCTCGTGTATTAGCCACGCTGATCCAACGTGAAATTCCAAAATATACCAGCATCGAGCGAATTGTGAAATCGCAGAAAGGAAAGTTGTACATCGACTTTTTGCAAAACCGGCCACAGGCTACGGTTGCAGCGCCTTACTCATTACGGCCCAAACCCGGGGCAACGGTTTCCATGCCTTTGCAGTGGGATGAGGTAAAAAAAGTTTGAAAATGAGCGACTTTACCATCCACAATGCGATTGAGAGAATAAAAAGCACAGGCGATATTTTCAAGCCGGTGCTGGGCAAAGGAATTAACCTGGAAAAGGTAATTAAAACATTTAATAAGGAATAGGATGCCCTACAAAAGTGAAGCACAACGGAAATATTTCCACGCCAACAAAAAGAAACTGGAGAAACAGGGCGTGGATGTAACTGAATGGGACAAAGAAAGCAAAGGATTGAAGTTGCCGGAAAAAGTAAAGAAGAAATAATTTATGCAACAGGATTTATTCATCTCGAACAATACAGAAAATGGATTAATAAAAAATCTGCTTCCTAAAGATGGGGAAGTGGAAATCTATCCTTCTTTTTTTACGGAAGAAGAATCGGAATCCTTGTTTAAACATTTACTTCAGGAAATTGAATGGCAACAGGATAGCATGACCTTCTACGGCAAGCAGGTAAACCTTCCGAGGCTCACGGCCTGGTATGGCGAAAGCATGAAGCAATATAGTTACAGCGGAATTGACATGAATGTAAAACCCTGGACAGAAGAACTCTTATTTATTAAAAACCGTGTAGAAGAAAATTCAGGGTTAAAATTTACATCCGTACTGTTAAACTTATACAGGAATGGAAATGACAGCGTAAGCTGGCACCGCGATAATGAAAAAGTGTTGCGCGTAAATCCTGTAATCGCATCGGTAAGTTTTGGGGCAACACGCACCTTTAAGTTCATGCATATTGACGACCACCGTTTAGTTAGAACAGTGGAGTTAACCAATGGAATGTACGTGTTAATGAAAGGAGAAACCCAGCATAAATGGGAACACACCATTCCAAAAACTGCCCGTCGGGTAAACCAAAGAATTAGCCTGACATTTAGAATTCTCTTTTAATTTTTTGCTTTTAATAAATTACATGAAACAGAAATTTAAAAATATTGGTTTACTACTTAAAACGGCATTTAAAAAATGGTGGGCCCGGGATCCTTTTAAAGAAAGTGCGGTAATAGCCTATTATGCAATCTTTTCGCTGCCGGGTTTACTTGTGGTAATCATGACTATTGCGGGTTATTTTTTGGATTCTGATACAGCCAATAAATATTTGGAATCACAAATTACTTCAACCATGGGAGCAGATACGGCGAAGCAAATTCAGGCTATGATTACTACTGCAAGCGAATCAAAAAATTCGGTTTGGGCTACAATCCTTGGTATAATAACAATTTTTGTCGGCGCTACCGGAGTGTTTGTTCAATTCCAAAAATCGTTAAATATTATTTGGGAAGTTGAAACTGATACCAAATCCGGTGTCTGGAGTATTGTTCGCGCCCGCTTATTTTCTTTCGGATTAATCATTGCCATCGCGTTCATCATGATGGTATCACTTGTTGTAAACGCGATGTTAATAGCAATGGGAGACTGGCTTTCAAGTCATTTGTCTGACTCTTTTCTCATTCTGATTCAGGCTCTTAATTTTGTTGCTTCACCTTTAATTATTGCAGCATTGTTTGCTGTGATGTTTAAATATTTCCCGGATGCAAAAATTAAATGGAATCAGGTTTGGTTAGGCTCAATTGTTACCGCATTATTATTTTTATTGGGAATGTATGGTCTGTCAATCTATTTTGGTAAAGCCGACCCGGGGGGTGGATATGGAGCTGCAGGTTCAATAATATTAATTCTTCTCTGGGTTTCGTATTCTTCAATGATTGTTTTTTATGGAGCAGAATTTACACATGCTTATGCCGAATTGCACGATGGCTACATCCCTCCTGATAAAAACGCAGTTAAAGAAAAAAAATAAGTCAGTATTTATATAAACTATTGGAAGTTAAGACTATGGCTAATCAATACAGGAACAAAGCACATTCAAAAAGATTTATTATTATCGCAATAATTGTTGTGGTACTTATATCTATCCGAATTGCTCTGCCTTTTATTGCAGTATACTATGCAAACAAAAGCCTGGCAAACTTAAAATCCTTATATGGTCATATTGACGATATTGATATAGCTCTTTACAGGGGTGCCTATCAAATAAACAACATCTACATCAATAAAAAAGATTCTGCTTCCGGCACTCAGACCGAATTTTTCAAATCAGATGTTATTGATTTATCAGTTGAATGGTCAGCTTTATTCAAAGGAAGAATTGTTGGTGAGTTAGTACTTGAACGACCGGATCTCATTTTTACCAAGGATAAGGCTGAGCCAAAGGATATTGAAAAGGACAGTTCTGATTTAAAGGTAGTGTTCGATGGATTGATGCCTCTTAAATTAAACAGGTTTGAGATCATCGAAGGTATCATAAAATATATTGATATGTCCTCAAAACCGCCCGTTGATATTCAAATGGATAATACCTATGTGTTAGCAGAAAACCTGTCTTCTGTTGTTGATTCCGCCCTGCTTCCTTCAACCGTTAAAGCCTCCTCAAACATTTATGAAGGGACGCTGGAATTTAATATGAAGTTAAATGCGTTAAAAGACAAGCCTACATTCGACATGAATGCAAATTTAAAAAACACTCAATTACCTAAGCTATATGCTACTCCCCAAAAATAGGACACTGAGTTAAGATATAAATTGATCATCTTTAAATTAAAATTTATGTCACTCAAACGGAGAAGATTTAGTAAGGAATTTAAGACCAAAGTTGTTTTAGAATCGCTCAAAGAGCGACAGTCCCTTGAATCATTGGCCAAAAAGTATGAACTCTTACCAGGTCAGATAACTACCTGGAAAGCTATTGCGTTAAAGAATTTTGGCAATGTATTTTCCACCGATCCACCTGAGACAAAAGAGAATGGAGTAGACTCTCAGGTATTGTACGCCCAGATTGGTCAGTTAAAAGTTGAGAACGATTGGTTAAAAAAAAAGCTACAATGATCAGTTCTGAACAACGAAAAGGGATGATTGATCCTTGTTTTCCTTTTTTGAGTATTTCAACTCAATGCCAGTTGCTTACACTTACCAGAAGTAGTTTTTACTATATTCCATCAGGTGAGTCAGAAGAGAATCTGGCGATCATGCGCCAATTGGATGAGCAGTATTTCTCCACTCCTTTTTATGGT
>JBBQBC010000131.1:0-10902 GCA_038317155.1 Bacteroidales bacterium | reverse complement strand
GATACACCGGAAGCATTTGATGTGATTGTGATGCCGAATTTATATGGCGATATTTTGAGTGATGTGGCAGCACAAATTGCAGGTTCGGTTGGCCTGGCAGGTTCGGCAAACATTGGCGAAGAGTGTGCAATGTTTGAAGCGATACATGGTTCTGCCCCGCGAAGAGCCGGTCAAAATATTGCAAATCCTTCCGGCCTGTTACAAGGTGCTGTTATGATGCTTAACCATATTGGGCAAACCGAAATTGCAGAAAAAGTTCAAAACGCATGGTTAAAAACAATTGAAGACGGGATACATACTTATGATATTTATAAAGAAGGCGTAAGTAGTCAAAAGGTCGGGACAAAAGAATTTGCCAAAGCGGTTATAAGTAACCTTGGGGAAAAACCAGTGACTCTGAAACAAGTAAACTATGCAAAAGGAAAACCATTAAACCTGCCAACGTATAAACGCAGAAAGCCACAAGCAAAAGAACTGATAGGCGTTGATGTGTTTGTGCATTGTGCTGATAAAACTCCTGATGAGTTAGCAAAACAAGTAGCGCAACTTAATACAGATAAAATAACACTTTCAATGATAACTAACCGTGGAATAAAAGTATATCCGGAAGGTTTTTCAGAAACTTTTTGCACCGACCATTGGCGCTGCAGATTTAAACCCGTGAACGAAACAACGATAACCAAACAACAAATTATTGATTTGCTTCAAAAAGCAATTGTTATAAACATTGACACCATTAAGACGGAAAACCTGTATGCTTTTGATGGTATACCTGCTTTCTCACTTGGGCAAGGTCAATAAAAAAATAATCAATGATGTTAATTCAACTTATACAAGCAAAAATAATACAGTCGGTGGTAGATATTAATTAAGATGCTTTTGATATAATGTTTGCAAACCGAAAATTAGTAATTGCTACCAAGCACGAAAAAGAAAAGGTAATTGCTCCGCTATTTGAAAAAGCATTTAATGTGAATAGTTTTGTTCCTAAAAACTTCGATACTGACTTGCTTGGAACTTTTACCGGAGAACTTGAACGCCAGGCTGATGTGCTTGCAACCCTCAGAAATAAATGCCTTATGGCAATGGATTTAAATAATTGCGATCTGGGAGTTGCCAGTGAAGGCTCTTTTGGAATGCATCCTTCTATCTTTTTTGTTTCGGCCGATGACGAGTTTATAATTCTCATAGACAGGAAAAATAACCTTGAAATAATTGAAAGGGAGTTAAGCACCCATACTAACTTCAATGGCAATGAAATAAAAACAGTAAAACAATTGAATGAATTTGCCCATAGTGTTAAATTTCCTTCTCATGCATTGATTTTGCGTAAGGCTTCGGGCGATACTACTGAAATCATGAAAGGAATTAATAGCCGGGAAAACCTTGAAAAAGGGTTTAAGCATTTTATAAATAAGTATGGAAGTGTTTATGCCGAAACTGATATGAGGGCGCTTTACAACCCGACAAGGATGGAAGTGATAGGAAGAGCAGCAGAAAAACTTGTTACGAAAATACAGTCTCTTTGCCCCGAATGCAGCACTCCCGGATTTGGAATTACGTCCGCCACAAAAGGACTTCCATGCAACTCCTGTGGATTTGCAACACAGTCAATAATAAGCTATACCAGGGAATGTTCAAAATGTGGGTACAGGAAAGAAGATATGTTTCCGCACAATAAAACTACAGAAGACCCAATGTATTGCGACATCTGCAACCCGTGATAAATATTGGTCTATTTCAGCAAATTGCAGCAAAATTAAAAAACCTGTCACGGGTTCAGAGTATAATAAAGCAAGTACCTATTAATACTATTATGTGAAAGAGTTGACTCTGGTTTCTGCATTACCTCATATAAACCACTAACCAGGTACGGATAAAAACGAAGTAAACGATACATTATTCAAATCTTTACAAACATTAACATGGACTTTCAAATCCTAGTTTCAAATCTCACCAATCCGACACTGCTCTTTTTTGCGTTGGGAATTATTGCCACTATGGTTAAAAGCGACCTGGAGATTCCTTCGTCAATAAGTAAATTTATTTCTCTTTACCTTTTATTTTCAATTGGGTTTAAAGGCGGGCAGGAATTAGCGCATAGCGGATTCAACAGCGAAATAATCTATTCACTGCTGTTCGGGCTTACTTTGGCGGTACTGATTCCGTTTTACACCTTTTTTATTCTGAAACGAAAACTCAGTATCAGCGATTCAGGTGCCGTTGCAGCCGCTTATGGTTCGGTGAGTGCAGTAACATTTATTGCAGCTGCATCATTTCTCGAAGCGCAAAAAATACCTTATGGCGGGCACATGGTAGCCGTAATGGCACTGATGGAAGCACCGGCAATAATTGTGGGTGTAATCCTGATGATGCAATTTGGAAAAGAAAAACAAAACAATGTAAGCCTTAAGTCAGTGGTTCAGCATTCATTCACCAATGGAAGTGTATTGCTGATCATCGGAAGTTTAATCATCGGAATTATTGCCGACACCAAACAGGCCGAAGGAATAAAGCCATTTACCACCGACATCTTCAAAGGCTTTCTTGCTATTTTCCTTCTGGAAATGGGCATGGTAACTGCAAAAAGATTTGCAACGTTTACAAAATATGGCTGGTTTGTGTCGTCGTTTGCCACAATCATTCCGGCCATCAACGGCTGTTTGGCTGCCCTCGGAAGCCAGTATGTTACGCATGATGTGGGCAACAGATTTATCTTTTCGATACTCGCCGCGAGTGCTTCCTATATTGCAGTTCCGGCGGCCATGCGCCTGGCCGCGCCCAAAGCCGACCCCGGACTGTATATTCCAATGGCTTTGGGCGTAACCTTCCCTTTCAATATTACCATCGGGATGCCTCTCTATTTTATAATTATTAACGCTACTTAATTCTATTAAAAAAATTTACCGATGGAAAAACTTGTAACATCCGGTTTTAAACTTGGAATCATAGCCGGGGATCAGTTGGGCAAAATGCTTGTACTGGCAGCAAGCAATTGGGATGTAAAGACTTTTATCCTTGATAATGACCCGGATTGCCCGGCTTCGTCCTGCTGCTCCGATTTTGTAAAAGGGAATCCCCTCGACTTCCAGGATGTTTATAATTTCGGAAAAATGGTTGACATGATAACTTTCGAAATTGAAAATGTAAATATTGAAGCACTGAAAAAACTGAAACAGGAAGGAAAAACAATACATCCCGAACCTGAGAATCTGGAAATTATCCAGGATAAGGGATTGCAAAAGCAATTTTATGAACGATTAAACATTCCAACCGCCCCATTTATCATTTTCAATAATAAGGAGGAAATTATCCGTTCTATTGCTGCCGGCAACATGAAATTCCCGTTTGTGCAAAAACTCCGCAAAGGCGGATACGATGGTAATGGAGTTGCGGTAATCCGCAATGAAAATGAACTTAAAAATCTCCTCGAAGGAGCTTCTTTGGTGGAAGATCTTATAAAGATCAAAAAAGAAATTTCCGTGATAGCCGCCAGGAATCACAAAGGCGAAATAAAATGCTTTCCTGCCGTTGAAATGGAATTCAACCCAAAGGCTAACCTTGTCGAACAGTTAATCTGCCCTGCTTCAGTAAGTGATTCAGTGAATGCCGAAGCTGGTAAGCTTGCCACAGAAATCATTTCAGCACTTAATCTTTGCGGACTTCTTGCGGTTGAGATGTTTGTTGACGAACAGGATAAAATCCGGATAAATGAAATTGCCCCGCGCCCCCACAACAGCGGACATCATACCATCGAAAGCATTATCACATCACAGTATGAGCAATTGCTTCGTGCCATATTTAATTTGCCTCTCGGAAGCACTCAGTTGAAATTACCCGCAGTTATGATAAATCTTTTGGGCGAACCTGGCTATAATGGTCTGGTAAAATATGAAGGACTAACCGAATGCATGCGAATTGAGGGTGTAAAAATTCATCTCTACGGGAAAAAGATAACAAAACCGTTTCGCAAGATGGGACATGTTACCGTGCTTGCAAACAGCATAGAAGAAGCGAAAATTAAAGCAGAAATCGTAAAACAACTAATAAAAGTAAAATCATGGCAAACCCCATCGTAAGCATAATTATGGGTTCTGATTCCGATATGCCCGTGATGCAGGAAGCCGCCAAAATACTCGAAGGTTTTGGCGTGCCTTACGAAATCACGATTGTATCAGCTCACCGTACCCCGAAAAGATTGTATGAATTCGCGGAAAGCGCTCATAACAGAGGCATTGAAGTAGTTATTGCAGGTGCAGGCGGAGCAGCTCACCTACCGGGAATGGTGGCTGCTATATCTCCCTTGCCGGTGATCGGAGTGCCGATAAAATCATCCAACTCCATTGATGGCTGGGATTCAATTCTTTCTATTCTTCAAATGCCAGGTGGAATTCCGGTTGCAACCGTGGCATTGAATGGGGCTAAAAATGCCGGGATACTCGCTTTGCAGATTCTTTCGGTTAAAGATAAATCCATCAGGGAAAAAATAATCAACTATAAGCAAGTGCTGAACGACGAAGTGATGAGAAAAATTAAGCTATAATAAAAGCAGCGCAGTAAATGATGAATCGGAATGCGGAAATGCGCAAGATGGTCGAATTATTCAACCACGAAAAAGCTCTAAAACTGAAAGATGAACTGCTAAATAAAGTTGAAAATTTCATTGACATAAATTTCCTGGCTATCCGGATTGATGATTATTTAACAACAGTGAAAGATTTTGCTTTGAGAATGCGTGCTGTTATCGAAAACCTGCTCCTGGTACTCGGCTCTGAAAATGACGGTAAGCAACTCTCTCAGTATTTGTATACTACGATCTTATTTGCGCCAAAGGCCTGAATGCCTTCAATATCGTTCGGGAATTGGCTAAATCTATACAAGGCGGTGGTTGCGGACAACCTGGTTTTGCCACTGCCGGTGGTAATCCCGGTCAGGCAATACAGGTATTTTAAAATCAGATTGTTATACCCATCTTCTTCATCAAGAAAGTGGCATTCATATTCTGAGCAATCCCTGGCTTTAACCTATAGTCGAAATGCAGTTCATTGCCGGTAATTTCGGCTTCAAAACTGTAATTGGTCACATCATCGGGAAATGATTTCTCAAGGTTGCCAAGTTCAAGATCGTGGGTAGCGATAAAACCCGATGCGCCCAAACGTATCAGTTGAGACAGCAGGGCCTTTGAACCTGCCTGCTTATCAGCCGAATTGGTGCCCTTCAGAATTTCATCCAGCAGTATAAACAACTCCTCCCCTTTGTCAAACCGGTCTATCAACTCTTTTAGCCGAAGCAGTTCGGCATAAAAATAGGATTGATTTGAACTTAAGGAATCAGTGGTTCGAAGACTGGTAAAAACCGGTGCGGGATAACAGGTAAACGATCGGGCACAAACCGGGGCTCCTGCCAGGGCCAGCACCATATTTACACCCACTGTCCGCAGATAAGTGCTCTTGCCGGCCATGTTGGCCCCGGTAATAATATTGAAATGTCCGCGATGCGTAACCGATATGTCGTTGTTTACCCTTTGTATGACCGGTATCAGCGGATGACAGGCATCAACAGCCATAATAGCAAATTGCTCCGTATTGATTTCAGGAAAAATAAAGCCGGGGTTGGCATTAAAAAACGCTGTGATGCCAGCTATGGCCTCGGTGTCAGACAAGGCATCAAACCATTCTGGCAGGCTTTGTTTATAAATAGCCTGCCAATTTTCAAGCCTGATCATCTGCCTGATGTCCCACAGAAGATATATATTAAGCACTAGCCCTGCCAGCAGGTTCAAACGGGTATCGAGTGAAGCGGTAATTTTGCCAAGTTTACGGATAGCTGCACTGGCAGGTATTTTATCCGAATTTAGCTTTCCAACCAAATAAGACATAAACCCCGATTTGAATCCAGCCTCCTCTATCATCCTGAAACGGATAGAATATTTCTGAAGCAATTCAACCTTTCTTGAAAGCATAACATGCCGTCTGTTGATGGCTTTGGTATAATATCCGGTTATGGCAAGAGGCAGAACGAGATAAAACAGGAATAACTGTATGGAAATTAAGCCAGCAATCAGCAATCCTGTAATAGTTAATGAAGCCAAGGGAATCAGAAATTTAGCAAATCTGAAACCCCCGGAGCTGAACAAGGGCTCGCCCGAAAGCCATTCATAGAGCATTTCAAGATCTTTCTTCTCCTCACCGGCCATTATTCCATGCGCTCTAAGTTTTATGAGCCAATCGTGCAAAACAGCCAGTTCACTCACCGCCTCCTGCCTCGCTTTTATCTGCTTCCCATCGGTCAGTGGTTCTTTTAACCACGCTGCGAGCGTGCTTTTACCGCTAAGAGTCGTAGCACGGTTAATTGCCTGAAAAAGCGAATCGCTCCCAAAGATATCAAGGTCTGTTGCGTAAATATGAGCCGGATCAGTGAATTCACTGCCATTCTCAAAAGTTGAATAACGGCCGTTAATTGCCGAAAGTTCATCCTGAATGGCAGAAATACAACAGTCGTTGAACTTTTGCCTGTTGATAAGTCTTTCATGAAAAACAACCAGCAAAATAAAGGCAATCAGCAAAATGGAAGCTGGCCACCACCAGAAACTACTCAAAGTTATAGCGGCCACAATGGTTGCAATTGTCAGCAGAAATGATGAAAACCGGCCAAGCGAGAAATACATGGCATGGCTCATCATTCTGTTTTTCAGGATCATACTGCTATTGAGCATGCTGGTGTAAACAATTTCGGGGCTGTCTGAATTCATTATTACCAAGTGCTATAAGGCCGTTTTGACAGATTTGAATTGATATATCTCGGATCATTGGTTACTTCTTCTCCCACCCAACCAGGTTTAATGAAAATTTCTTCCTCCTTTTTCACTTCAATCTCAGCGACAATCAGGCCTTCATTCTCACCCTTAAATTCATCTACCTCCCAGGTAAATCCTTTAAATGAAATCTGGTAACGGACTTTTTCTATCAGCAATCCGATGCACATGATATTCAGCATTTTTTCTGCATCCACCAGCGGAATCTCATATTCGTATTCTATTCGTGTAAGGCTGGTAACCCTGAATTTTATAGTAATAAAGCCCTTATCGCCAACAGTTCTCACCCTGATAACTTTTTCAGGCAACACCGCCAGATACCCCTGCCGGTACCTGACCGGTTCAGCAAGAGTGCGGTAAGCAGTGGAATTAACCAGAAATTTATGTTCTATCTCAAGAGGCATTGGAAGTGTCAAGTATAAAGTAAAAAGTCTGAAGTAAAAAGTCTAATTTCTAATTTCTAATTTCTAATTTCTAGATCCTACCCCGACTGACCAAACAATCTTTAATTGGGAAATAGCTTTTGTCGGTGTGGTGGGTAGAAATCAGATTGGGTGTTGGTGCTTTCATTTCATTCGATGCTGCATTTTACACTTTTCATAGCAGTAAAGATGAATTGAAAAGTTTTTGATAAAAAATACCCGATCAACTCTGCGAGTCTAACCAAAAAACAAGCTGGATTTTGCGCATTACCGGATGATCAAAGAATTGACTGTTTTATAAAAATCCTTCCTGGCACCTGCGTCCCGGAAGGATTTTCACTGATAATCAATCGAATATAATTTCAACAATTGAACAGGACATTAAAATTGTAGCAGGTCCCGTGAATCGGGGGCCTTTAATAAACTGAATCAATTAACCGTTTCAAATTGCACTGGGGCTTTTACCGATCTGACTTCATCAGAAGGCTTCACTCTTTCTTTCGGAGCTATTGTTAACTCGTCAATGATGTTTTTCGCACCTGCAAATTTATCTACGATAAACAGCACATACCTGATATCCACGCTGATGGTCCGTTGCAATTCGGGCTCAAAGGCAATATCGCCACTCATGGCTTCCCAGTTACCATCGAACGCAATACCAATCAGTTCCCCTTTTCCATTCATCACCGGGCTACCTGAGTTTCCACCAGTAATGTCAGTATTAGAAAGGAAAGCTACCGCCATTTCACCATTGCTCATTGCATACTGCCCAAAGTCTTTCTTTTCGTATAGTTTCTTAAGTTTTGGCGGTACTACAAACTCCCAGTTGTCCGGATCTTCTTTCTCCATAACACCCTTTAAGGTGGTATAATAGTTATAATGAACAGCATCGGCAGGATAATAGTCAAGGATAGTTCCATAGGTGAGGCGCATGGTCGAGTTGGCATTTGGGTAAAACTTGCGGTCAGGCTGCATCTCGCGCAAGCCGGCTACAAACAACCTGTTTCCCCTGTCAACCAGTTCATTGGCTGCATCCATCAGTTTCTGGTTTTCACGATATTTTTCAATCATCACTTTCATCAGGCTGTATGCCGGATCTTTTTCCAGCACCTTCAGTGAAGGCTTGTCGAGGAAAGCATCAACTTTAGTCTTTTCAGCAAAAATTGATTTTTTAAAAATATTATCCGTAATCCGGCTGTAATCGCCTTTGTTCTTTGCAACCAGTTCCCTGAATGCAAGTGGTTGTTGTTCAACAGGAACATTTTCGGAGTACATCTGAAGCATAGCCTCCAGAAGCTTCCGGTCAGTCGTTTGGTTATAATTTTTAAAGTGCCTGTCAACACTCTTTGCCAGACTTTCTTTCAATTTGGCTATTTTCTCTTCCGATGGCTGCTCCGTCTTCAATTCCGTTGCCAAAGCTGAGAATGATTGCGACAGCGTCATTATTTCAGCCCCCCGGATGATGGATTCAACAAAATACCAACGCTGAAGGGTATAGTCTCCGAAAGTTTTATAAGCCGCCTCTATGTCGCTGAGGGCAGTTCCGTATTTTTCCCTGCGATCAGCCGATGCATTTACCCAATTTGTAAAATCAGCTTCTATTTTCTGTTTGTCTTCCAGCACTTTAAGCCGTTTCAAACCCCTGGTTTGTCCGATATAATACTTCCAGTAATTTGAGATTCCGGCATATTTTGAAGCATATTTGATACCGACTTCACGGTTGGCATCCATATCTTCGCGCATGATGCCCAGTTTCTTTGCACGGATATTAACAATGGTCGGATTGCTGGTTTCGATGGCCAGTTTTACGCCCCAAGAGGTCAGGTAGCGGTCGGTGCTTCCCGGATAGCCCATAATCATCGCAAAATCACCCTTCTCATAACCATTGAGCGATACCGGCAGGTGATGTTTGGGCTTTAAAGGAACATTGCCTTTTGAAAAATCAGCTGGTTTTCCATCAGCATCGGCATATACCCTGAACATTGAAAAATCACCGGTATGGCGCGGCCACATCCAATTGTCGGTGTCGGCTCCGAATTTACCAATAGACGAGGGCGGTGCCCCAACCAGCCTTACATCGCGGAAGACTTCGTAAACGAACAGGTAGAATTCATTTCCATTGAAGAAACTTGCTACCCGGGCATCGTAACCTGTCCCTTTGATGGCATCATTCTGAATGGACTTCGACAATTCGGCAATTTTAGCATTTCGCTCGGTTTCAGTCATTTTGCTGTCAAGCTGAGCAAGAATGGTTTTTGTGACATCCTCAATCCGCACAAGAAATCTGGCAGTAAGGCCTTCATTGGGGAGTTCCTCATTCATGTTCATAGCCCAGAATCCGTCGGCCAGATAATCATGGTCAATGGTGCTGTGCGACTGTATGGATCCATAACCACAGTGGTGATTGGTCAGGACAAGCCCCTGACTGCTGATCATCTCGCCGGTGCAGCCATTACCAAACTGGATAATGGCATCTTTCAGGCTCGAATGGTTCACACTATAGATTTCCTCAGGGGTCAGTTTCAGGCCTTCTTTCTGCATATCAACGTAATTCAACCTTTCTATAAACAGGGGTAGCCACATACCCTCATCGGCCCTCGAAAACCCAGCGGCCAATACAAAAAACAGTATCAGTATTTTCTTCATTTTGTTATTGGATTTGATTATTCATTAAACAAATTTCTCACCTTTTTCCATCATCACGTCATTCACAAACTGACGTATCTGTTGTTCATCTCCTTTGCGGCAAATCAGCAGAATACCATCATCTTCAACCACAATATAATCATCGAGGCCCTGCAAAACTACCAGTTTTTCTTTTGGCATATTCACTATGCAATTATGGCTTTTATACATCAGAACATTTTGCCCAACCACCGCATTGCCACTTTCATCTTTTTTACGTGTATCGTATAATGAGCCCCATGTACCCAGATCGCTCCATCCGAAATCGGAAGAAAGAACATAAACATTATCGGCTTTTTCCATAACACCGTAGTCAATGGAAATACTTTTGCAAACAGCGTAAGTTTGCTGAATAAAGGCATTTTCCTCAGGGGTATTGTATTTGCCAATTCCTTCCCTGAAAATCTCATTTACATCGGGAAGGTGCCTTTCGAAAGCAGTCATTATGGTTTTCAATTTCCATATAAAGATTCCTGAATTCCATAAAAAGTCACCACTGCTCAGAAATTGCTTTGCCATTTCAAGCTGTGGCTTCTCTGTGAAGGTTTTAACTTTTTTTATCCGGTTATCACCCTCATAGGCAGTTGATTCATCAAACTGAATATAACCATATCCCGTATCGGGTCTGCTGGGTTGTATGCCGAGGGTGAGTAACCAATCGTTTTTCTCCGATGCCTCAAGTGCCGCAGTTATGACCTCCGTGAAAATATCCTCTTTCAGAATAATATGGTCTGAAGGGGCTACCACCACATTGGCCTCAGGATTGAGCTGAAATATCCTAAAATTGGCATACGCTATGCAAGGCGCTGTATTGCGGCGCGAAGGTTCGCACAAAACCTGCGTCTCCTGAATGCCAGGTAACTGATCAAGCACCTGTTTCTTATAAATTTCGTTAGTTACGATGTAGATATTTTCAGCAGGACAAACTTTTCGGAAACGATTAAAGGTAGATTGAATAAGGGTTTCGCCGGTTCCGAGGAT
>JBBQBC010000130.1:0-10952 GCA_038317155.1 Bacteroidales bacterium | reverse complement strand
ATTTTTGCGTTTGAGCGCAGAATCTGAAAGGACCCCGTTTTTTAATATATAAGGATAATCGCCACGGGTATGGTGGTAATCGGCAGATATTCCGGCAACCGATTTCTTCCCTGCCCTGAAGTCTGATCTCCCGTATGGGTTGATTTCGCCAAAAGAACCGGTTTTTATTCCGGTTTCGAACCTAAACGATTTTTTGGAAAAATCCGGTGTAATTGAATGGAAATCAATCATGCTGGCCGAAGCCTGCGCGCGGGCCGGTTGGCAGAGTTGTTGTCCCTGTCCGATGGTTAGCTCCACGGCTTCAAGCCCCTGTAGCGGAATCCGGCCCAGGTCTATCTGCCCAGTTGCGACATCGCTTAATGGGGATCCATCCACAAAAATAGCGGTGTGATTCGCTCCCATGCTGCGTACCACAACTGTTTTCATTCCGCCAAGGCCACCATAATCTTTAATGGTGACGCCAGGGAAAGTTTTCAACGCGTCGGAAACCGTGCCACCGGGCAACATTCTGATTTCTTCCAGGTTTAACCGCTGAACCGGGACGGCCGAACGGTTGCGGGGCGAGGGCTTTTCACCGGTTACTTCTACTCCTTTGAGGATGAGTGTATCAATAACCGGCTGCTGTGACCAGGCAGCCTGTAGGCAGAAAAATAATCCGATGGCGGACAACAGCTTCATTTCGGGTTAACGGCCTGTAACTTTGTCCAATCGAAGTGAAGGTACGCGTAAGGCAGCAAACGCAAAAGCATAGAAAATGGCAAAGGTGTAAACCAGGTCACCGGTAAGGGTATTCCGGAAGAATGGGATGGCGGCGGAGTAGCAGGCAACTAATCCCTGTGAAGTAAGCGGATACATCATTCCACTTATCCAGACTCCAAAATTGGATACCACAAAAAACAAAACCGATGCTGAAAGACTGGTTAAGAGCAGGTTTTTTACGGACAATTTCTTTAAAGCCAGCGAACCCAAAAGCACAATCAGTGCCAAGGCAGCATAGGTAAATACAGCTCCCAGGTAAAAGGGAACAAAACTTCCGAAAAAGGCATAATTCAGGAAGATGTCGCTCACCCATAAGGCCGCTAAAGGAATCAGATAAGCCGCCCAACGGTTGGAATAGCGGGCTCCACCAAAAAGAGCCAGCGCGGCAACAGGTGAAAAGTTCAACGGATGGGGCAGGAGCCGGCTCAGGGCCAGCGTCAGCACTATGGCTGTAATCACTGCAAAGCGAAGGGGAATGCGGGTTTTTTTCATGCAAACAGCAATTTAGAGGGTTAATAAATGTGCGGAGTTTGCAGCAAACGTGAAAAACCCAATTAAAAACAGCCGATATAAAATACAGAAGGCCGGGTTTTCAGATTCGCAGTTCATTCTCCGTAAACTACAAAATCCACAAGGCATTGGCAGGTCTTCTGACTTACTCTGTTTGTTTTCAACGCCTTCCCATTCGTTTGGGGATGAACAGTGGCTATTTGGTTGAAACCTTTGCAAGAGCTTACAGCAGCGGGAACTGTAGCCGAATTTCACGACATTCCCTATTATCCGTTTCCGGAACCATTGCGCTGCAAAGGTAGGGAGAATAATTCCCGGAAAACAAACATTTAGTGTTAAGATTTTTTAGAATCTTTTTGAATGGTTCAAAATTATCATATTTGGATTTCGGTCAGCGGGAGAAGAATTCCGCAAATGACCGGCCTGTATTTTAAATTTAGCACAGTTTCTGACCGACAAACAATTGCTTCTCAATGTGGATTAGATTGGTCAGTCGGGCATGTCTAAAATCTGAAATCGTATCAGTTGAGGTAGTTTTCCTGATTTTATCCCTGACAATGCTCTTATGTAACTCAGGGTCATATTTAGGTTGAGCCTGACTGTCTGACAGTTCGGTTTCAAAAGAGAGTTTAGTCAGACAGGATTGAGATTGGGCCAGATGTTAATATTAAGTTGTGGAATCATGCTTAGGAGCTGCTTAACCTTAACCTTAACCTTTTCAAGGCTTCGCAAAGAAAGTTGTTCTCATTCGGGCTATAAAAACCTTTATTTAAGTACTAATTACCAACTGTGGGGAAACGGGAAGGCGTTCGCAAGAGAATGAGTAATGTAATCAAACCGGTAATTGTCATACCCAGATAAACATAATGGGTCGCATTAAAAAATGCTTCCCGCAGATATATATTAACCTCTGAAACCGCTTCGTTGGCCTGCAATACTTCAATTACTTTATTTACCTCAGGCAATTTTGATTGAAGCAGGGGAGGAGCATTTTCAAGTTTGTGACTCAGTACTTCATTAAATATAGCTGCAAATATTGCTGCACCTAAGCTTTGGCCAAAATACCTGGAAAACATATTCGTTCCGGTAACCAATCCACGTTGGGCCCATACCACTGTGGACTGCACCCCAACCATCAATGAAGTAGATATGAGCCCAAACCCTGCGCCCAATATCAGTTGAATGAACAGTAAAGCCCAGATGGGACCGGGGAATTTCATAAATACGAAAGCAGAGGCACCTAAAATAACAGTGATAATCCCCAAAAGAGCTGTATTTCTAAATCCGATACGCAGGTATAGTCTTCCGGACAACGATGACGAAAGCGGCCAGGTAATGCTCATGCTGGCCAGTATAAAACCGGCAGCAATGGCACCCACTCCCGCAACCGACTGCGCAAATACCGGCAAATACATATTCGGACCCATCATGATAATACCCATGCCGATGGTGGCTAAATTGGCTCCGAGCAGGACAGGTTTACTCCAGACCCAACGTGGTAAAATTGGCTCATTTGATTTACCTTCGATGCGCATAGTTATATAGAACATAAGCGTACCGAATGCCAGCAAACCCAGGGAAGGCAGAGAAAACCATGGCCAGGATTGCCCACCCTGTAACAATGCAAACATAATGACCGTGCCGGTTATCATCATTGCAGCGGCACCACTCCAGTCAACTTTTGATTTATTTTCAGGTTTGACTTCGTGAAGAAACAGACTGATTAATATTATAGAACCAATCCCCACGGGAATATTGATGAAAAATATCCACCGCCACGAGACATATTGAGCCAATGCACCTCCCAGTGCCGGACCTAAGATTGCAGAAATACCCCAAATACTGGATAACCAACCCTGAACTTTGGCTCTTTCCTGAAGCGTGTAAATATCGCCGGCAATGGTGTTTATGGTGCCCATTATTGCTCCGGCGCCCACTGCCTGAATTCCCCTGGCGAAAATTAACGAGTGCATGTTCCAGGCGCCACCACAGGCAACAGAACCTGCCAGAAAAACAGCAATGCCGAATATTAAAACGGGCCGGCGTCCATAGATGTCTGCCAGTTTACCATAAACGGGAATGGTTATCGTTTGAATCAAAAGATAAATGGAGAACAACCAGCTAAAAAGGGAAAATCCGCCAAGATCGCCAACAATCTGAGGAATGGCCGTGGCAACAATGGTATTGTCCATAGCTGCCAGCATCATTGACATCATGAGAGCCACCAATATCCAGTTTCTGCGCAAAGCTTTCGGAGGACTACCTTTCATAAATTTTAACTTCAAATTTGTGCAAAAATACAACTTCAACAAATGGCAATGATTTTATTGGTTCAAATTGGCAGAATCTTATTTTGATGTGCCCGTAAAATGAAAGGTTCCTTATTCGCCCCTTTCAGGGACGCCATTCATCACTCATTTCCGATAACCGTGGGTTTCTCTTTGTTACACCCACGGTTATTTAAAATTCGCCCCCTTCGGGGACGTAGCAAAAAACTAAAGCGCCGAAGGTGCTCAATATCAATAACCGTGGGTGGAGTGAAACGGAACCCACGGAATAAAGCGCAACTAATAAATGCAGCCCCGCACTTGCGGGATTGAACCTTTTGCTTCTTCCATTCCATGAAACTATGCCTCAAAAATCTTTTATTAAACTCGTAGAATCTAATCCCAGAACATCAAAATAAAATGTAGCCTTCAAATTGCAAAAAGGAGAGGATGGTCATAGACAGTCTATTTCAATCATTATTATTTCAGCATCTGGAGATAAAGCCCATCCACTGAACAATGCACCTCCTCTCAGGTTTATATTTAGTTATCTATATATTTCTCAGATAGCTCTTACCTCAATAACACTTTGCGCCTGCCCGGTCTATAATTGGCGACCAGTCCGGGTTTTTTTTTGAGTTATCCTGCTTTGCTTTTGTTTAAATCCCGCCAGATAAATGCCGGATTTTAAATTCATTTTCTTCAATCTAAACTATGAAAACCTTGCTGAAACCCATTTCAATCGCTATGCTGATGCTTTTCAGCAGTGTTCTTTTGCAGGCGCAAAACGCAAAACTTGACAGCCTTAACCGCCTCATCCAAACCGCTACCGATCCTAAGGCGCGGATTAACGATATGCTTGAAAAAGCTGATCTTCTGGCCATTATCAACCTCGATTCCGCCATTAGCTACAATTTAAAAATAGTTGCCGAATCGAAAAAGCTAAAATATGGTCTGGGGCAGGAAGAAGCCTTGCAGAAATTGGTTTACAATTATACCTATTCGGGTAATTCCAAAGCAGCATTGGAGCAATTGGGCAATTTGCGGCGTTATGTGGAGCAAAAGCAGGATTCGGGCAGCTTCGCCAATTATTATTCTACGGCCGGCTTGTATTATGGGATGCAGAGCAAATACGATTCCTCTATTTATTATTATGAAAAGGCCATCCCCTTGTATGAAAAGATTGGTAACCGGATGCGCACGGGACAAAGTGCTTCAAACCTGGCTATTGGCTTCCAGCAACAATCCAACTTCCCCAAAGCACTATTTTATCAGCAAAAAGCCCTTAAAATGCAGGAAGAGGATGGGAATATTGGACTACAGGCCAACACCCTGGTGAATATGGCTAATACTTATCAAAATATGGGCGATAATAAACGAGCCGAAAAGGCCTTCCTGAAATCGATTGAACTGGCCAAAAAGAAACAGTTGACCAACGTTGTACTTTATGCGTATACTAACCTCTCGGGCATGTTTCTGGATATGGAGCAATGGCAAAAAGCTTATGATTACGCGATGCAAGCGGCAGAACTGGGCGGTAAAATGGGTGATAAGGGCATTCAGGCAGCCAGTTTTACAAAAGCAGCTTTAGCCAAAGCCCGTCAGTATAAACCTGATGAAGCGCTTGTCTTGTCGAAGAAGGCCATTGTCCTGGCCGATGCGGTTAATCAGCCAATGATCACTCAGCAAGCCTATTCGGGGATGGGGTTTGTATTGAAATCGCAGAAAAAGTGGAAGGAAGCCATTCCGTATTATGAAAAGTCCCTGGCCGCGCTCAAAGATGCCGATCTTTTTATTGAGGAAAATGGAAGCCTTTTCAAGGAAGTGTCGGAATGTTACGAGCAAACTGGCAGCCCGGCCAAAGCCCTCGAAATGTATAAGCAATACACGGTAATTGCCGATTCGGTGCGCAGCCGCGACAACATACAGAAGGCCACCGAGCTCACCATGAATTATGAGTTTGAAAAGAAGGAACAGGCTGTCAAAGTTAAGCAGGATGCCAAAGATGAGCTTAACCGCACCCGGATGATTGGTTTAATTAGCGGTCTTTTACTCTCGTTGATCATCCTCATTGGTGCTGCCATCGGCTATCGTGGCAAGCAAAGGGCCAATGCCCAGCTTCGAAAACAAAAAAATGAAATTGAAGATGCACTTGAAAAATTAAAAGATACCCAATCGCAACTAATACAATCGGAAAAAATGGCTTCGTTGGGTGAACTTACCGCGGGGATTGCCCATGAAATACAGAACCCGTTGAATTTTGTCAATAATTTCTCGGAGGTGAGCAATGAATTGGTTGCTGAAATCCAGGAAGAGTTGGCAGTTGGCAATTACCAGTTGGCAAAAGAATTACTGGATGATGTTAAGGACAATCTTGCGAAAGTCACCCATCACGGAAAACGGGCCGATGGCATTGTGAAAGGGATGCTTCAGCACAGCCGCAGCAGCAAAGGTGACAAAGTGCCAACAGACATCAACAACCTTGCAGATGAATATTTGCGTTTAGCATATCATGGAATGCGGGCTAAGGACAACACTTTTAATGTGATTATGAAAACCGATTTTGATCCAACTATCACTAATGTTGATGTTGTGCCACAGGACATGGGCAGGGTAATGCTTAACATGATCAACAATGCATTTTATGCTGTAGCTGAGAAGAAGAAACAACAGCCTGAGGGTTATGAGCCAACTGTTACAGTCTCTACTAAGGTTGTCTTCCCCTCTATGGGGGGGCAGAGGGGGGTCAAAATCTCCGTAAAAGACAGCGGAAACGGCATCCCCGAAAAGGATTTAGAGAAAATTTTTCAACCATTTTTTACCACCAAGCCTACCGGGCAAGGTACGGGATTGGGGCTGAGCCTGAGCTACGACATAGTTGTGAAAGGTCATGGAGGCAAACTTACGGTGGAATCTTATGAAGGTCAGGGGTCAGATTTTAAGGTATTTATTCCGGTAAATTAACTTATTATGAAAACAAATAAAAACCCGGATAAACCTGCCTCTTTGCCGGAAGCAGAAAGAATATTAGCCGAAAATCAGGTGCTAAAGAATACCATTATCAACCAAAAACGGGAGCTGGAGCAGAAAACCCTGGAAATTGAAATTGAAGCCTCACTCGAAAAAGTCAGGGTATTTGCCTTGTCAATGAAGCGTCCGGCCGACATGTTGGAGGTGTGCCGTACGATTTCTGAACAGATGCAGGTGCATGGCATTCACGATGTCCGGAATGTGCAAACAGCCCTGATAGACAATAAAAACAACACCTATATCAACTATCAGTATTTTACTGCTTATGGCGAAGTTTCCATTGAGGAAACGAAATACAATAAGCATCCTAAAGTATTTGAAATGGTGGAGAAAATGCAGCAATCGGCCGATGCATTTTTTGTTGTAAAATTTGAGGGTGAAGAACTGGAAAAATTCAGGCAGTACCGCAAAGCGGATCATCAATTTCCCGATCCATTGCTGGATGCTTCCACCTCGTTAAACTACTATTTCTATGCTATTGGCGGGGGCTGGTTAGGATTATCAACCTACAAGCCGTTGTCGGATGAAGGCCTTGATATGTTCCGGCGCTTTCACAAAGCCTTTGGATTGGCCTATCGTCGCTTTATTGATATTGAGCATGCCGAAACCCTTGCCAGGGAAGCCATACGGCATTCATCCCTCGACCGGGTCCGCGGACAAATTGCCAATATGCGCACAACGGAAGACCTGCAGCACATTACCCCGCTCATCTGGCACGAACTTGAAATACTTGGTGTACCTTTTATCCGCTGTGGATTGATTATTATAAATGAGTCAGCTTTCAATGTTCAGATTTATCTTACCTCCCCTGTTGGCAATGCATTGGGAAGCATGCTTTTGCCCTTGGATTACAATAATTTTATTGCAAAAACCTATGCACACTGGCGCAAAATGAAGGTATATACCGAACATTGGACCAGTCAGGAGTTTATAGCCTGGATGAAATCAATGCTCGAATTTGGGCAGATCAGGGACCCCGGTATCTATCAGGGTGCGGCCACTCCTCCTGAATCCCTTTACCTGCACTTTGTACCCTTCGGGCAGGGAATATTATATGTGGGCAATGTGGCTCCGCTTGCCGATGAAAAACTGTCGCTCATTAACTCACTGGCTGAAACATTTTCTGTAGCTTATGCCAGGTACGAGGACTTTTCAAAACTTCGTAAATCCAAGGAAGAGGTTGAGCAGGCCTTGCTGGAACTAAAATCCACTCAAATGCAGCTAATACAAAGTGAAAAAATGGCTTCGCTGGGGGAACTGGCTGCCGGCATTTCACATGAGATACAAAACCCGCTGAATTTTGTAAATAACTTTTCTGAAATGAGCAAGGAACTTATTGTAGAGATTCAGGAAGAATTGGCAGTTGGCAATTGGCAATTGGCAAATGAGATCCTTAAGGATGTTAGCGATAATCTCGAAAAGATCAATCACCACGGCAAACGTGCCGATTCCATCATCAAAGGCATGCTTCAACACAGCCGGAGCAGCCCTGGAATAAAAGAACCCACCGACCTCAATGCACTGGTAGATGAATTTCTGCGCCTGGCATACCATGGCCTGCGGGCAAGGGATAAATCGTTTAATGCCATTTTGGAAACCGATTTCGATCCAAACCTCGGAAAGGTTAATGTTGTTCCGCAGGATATGGGTCGCGTAATCCTTAACCTGATTACCAACGCTTTTTATGCTGTAAACGAAAAACGGATTTCCGGGGTAGAAAACTACCAGCCTTTAGTTACGGTGAGCACGCGAAAAACAAATGATAAGGTTATGGTGTTAGTTCATGATAATGGTAATGGAATTCCTACCCCCGTGCTGGAAAAAATATTTCAGCCCTTTTTTACTACCAAACCTGCCGGCGGGGGAACAGGACTGGGCTTGTCGCTGAGTTATGATATTGTTACAAAAGGACATGGCGGAGAGTTAAAAGTAAAAACAAAGGAAGGTGAAGGCTCTGAATTTATTGTTCTTTTGAATGTATAACCGGAATAAAAAGTCACTGTAAAATAAGTTTTTATGAATGATCGTTCAGAAGTTGAAAACCAAATTTTAGATACTCATCATTTGTTCTGGGACGCACTGGCAAAGAGAGACCTGGACCGGAGATTCTCTGTATGTGCTGATGATGTTACATTCTTTGGAACCGGATTGCATGAAAGGGCAATCAATAAAATTGAATACCAGCGGATAAATCAAAAAGGAGTGGATCAATTTTCCGATCCTTTTGAAATAAAATTCCTTTGGGAGAATCTTGTTGTTCTCAACGATGTCGCATGGGTTGAAAGTGAACTTGAATGGATACAGGAAATTGATCATACTGTAGCTAAAGATCTTTTAAGAACTACAACTATCCTGAAGTATGAAAACAAAAAATGGTGGATTGTTCATGTTCACGGCTCCACGCCTGACTACCGGTTCCAAGAAGGAGATTATATGACCAATGCAACCACCATAAAAAGAAACAGTGAACTTGAACGACAGGTATATGAAAGAACCAGTGAATTGAATAATGCACTTGAAGGCTTAAAAGCAACCCAGACACAACTCATCCAATCAGAAAAAATGGCAAGTCTTGGAGAACTGACTGCAGGTATCGCCCATGAAATTCAGAACCCATTGAACTTCGTGAATAATTTCTCCGAAGTAAGCAAAGAGTTGATCGGTGAGATGAATGATGAGTTGGCAATTGGCAATTGGCAGTTGGCAAAAGAGATTTCCAAAGATATTGAACAGAACCTCGAAAAAATAAACCACCACGGTAAACGCGCCGATGCCATCGTAAAAGGCATGCTGCAGCACAGCCGGAGCAGTAGCCGTGTGAAAGAACCAACTGATATTAATGCCTTGTGTGATGAATATCTGCGGCTGAGTTATCATGGATTAAAAGCAATAGACAAATCATTTAACGCAACGATGAAAACTGATTTTGATGAATCCATCGGGAAAATAAACGTTATTGCTCAGGATATGGGCAGGGTTATTTTAAACTTACTGTCCAATGCATTCTATGCGGTCAACGAAAAGAAGAAACAACAGCCTGAGGGTTACGAGCCAACTGTTACAATCTCTACTGAGGTTGCCAATCACCCTTTGGAGGGACAGAGAGGGGTCAAAATCTCCATAAAAGACAACGGCAATGGCATCCCTCAGAAAGTACTGGATAAAATTTTTCAACCCTTTTTCACCACGAAACCTTCCGGAAAGGGAACAGGATTGGGTTTGTCTTTGAGCTATGATATCATAACCAATGGGCATGGAGGTACGCTAAAGGTAGCGACCAGAGAAGGAGAGGCGACCTCCTTTACCATCCAGATCCCTGCTTTACCAGCTTGACAAAAGAACTTTCCAACATCTTTTAGAATGAAAAAATATATTGCGTTATCTGCATTTAACCAAAGTCTGATATTTATCAGTGTACTGATAATCCTTTATTCCTGCTCGCAAAATGAAAGACAACAAAACAAAACGGCTGAACATCAGGACAGTCTGCCACTTCCCCGGGTAACAATTATAGCCAACCTTCCCGACAGCAGCAGCCCGCGGGAAACATTCCTGTCAGAAGCGCCCCACCCTTTAGTGGTTACCATTCCAACTAAACCCGGAAAGAGCTATATTGCCGGAAGCTCAGGCGGATATGAAACAATTCAGTTATTGCCACCTCCAAAGCATTACTTCACCGATGTAATTACACAACTTCCTATTACCCCTGATGCCCAGGCTGCAGGCTTTTTCACCACCTTCGACACCGAAAACGGACTAGCCCTTGACGCTATTCTTTGCTGTATGGAAGATAAAAAGGGCAACCTTTGGTTCGGAACCGCAGGAGGCGGGGTAAGTAAATTCAATGGAAAGTACTTTTTAAATTATACTACCGTCCAGGGACTGGCATACAATACTGTCAATGTTATCTATGAAGACAAATCAGGCAATCTCTGGTTCGCTACTTCCGGAGGCGGTGTAAGCAAGTACGATGGCAGGTATTTTGTAAATTTTTCTGAGGCACAGGGACTTGCCAGCAATTTAGTTTCATCGGTACTGGAAGATAACAAGGGTAATATCTGGTTTGGTACTAGTGATGGCGTGAGCAAATATGATGGAAAATATTTTAAAAATTTCACAACCGTGCAGGGGTTGGTTGATAATTCAGTCTGGAGCATCATCGAAGATAAGAAGGGGAATCTCTGGTTTGGCACAAATGGAGGTGTAAGTGAATACGACGGGAAATCTTTTAAAAATTATACCCCTGCAGATGGATTGCCCGCTAAGGCAGTGTTGTGTCTGGTGCAGGATAAGTCCGGCATTTTCTGGTTTGGCACCCGGGGTGGCGGGGTTAGTAAATTTGATGGCAAATCAATAGTGAACTACACCACTGAAGATGGGCTGGCT
>JBBQBC010000129.1:0-11172 GCA_038317155.1 Bacteroidales bacterium | reverse complement strand
CAAAACACCTTTGTGGATATGAATGAAGAAGGAACAGAAGCTGCAGCCGTAACAACAATCGGAATGAATGATACCAGTGCCCCGATGCCTGTTGTTGTGGATAAACCCTTTATTTTCGCTATCCGTGAGCGGCTCAGCAATACCCTGCTTTTTATCGGGAAGGTTGAGATGCCGGTTTACTGAGGTTGAGGAAGGTTAAGGTTGAGGTTGAGTTTAAGCCTGCCTCGCTGAAAATTTAGTTTTTAAAGAATGATCTGTTTAGCCAGTCAAATAAGGTTAAGGTTAAGCCTGCCTCTATGTCAAGCAGATAGGGCAGGTATAGTTGAAGCATCATTTTCATCACTCACTACTCACTACTCACTACTCATTTTCTTTACTCTCACAACTCACATCACTCTATAAGTCAATCTCTAAAACAGCCGGACAGTGGTCGGAATGTACTGCCTGAGGCTGAATCCAGGCATTCAGCATAGCTGATCTAAGTGCCGGGCTTACCATGTTGTAGTCAATTCGCCAGCCCAGGTTGCGCGTGCGGGCACCTGCCCGATAGCTCCACCAGGTGTAATGATGCGGATGCTTATTGAAATACCTGAAACTGTCGGTAAATCCGCTGTTGATAAAATCCTCCATCCAGGCGCGTTCTTCGGGCAAAAAGCCCGAATTTGTTGCATTGCGAACCGGATCGTGAATGTCGATTGGCCGGTGACAGATGTTATAATCGCCTGAAATAATCAGCTTAGGGCGGGTTTCAAGCAAATCATGCGCATAGTTATAAAAGTCTTCCAACCATCCGTATTTGAAACTCTGGCGTATTTCACCTGTAGTTCCGGAAGGATGATAAACACTCACCACAGAAATATCTCCAAAATCAGCCCGAAGAACCCGTCCCTCAGTATCGTACCGATCATTATCCAACCCGAAAACGATGTTATCTGGTTTTTGCAGGCTGAGCAGCCCTACTCCGCTATAACCTTTTTTTTCAGCAGAAAACCAGTGGCAATGATACCCGAGTGCCTCAAATTCTTCCACAGGAATCTGATCAGGCTGAGCTTTGGTTTCCTGAAGGCAAAGTACCTCAGGCCGTTCACGCATAAGCCACGTTATCAATCCTTTACTAAGGGCAGAGCGAACCCCGTTTACATTGTATGTGATTATTTTCATGAATCGTATTTGCTTTTAAACCCGAATAATTCACAAATCTTTAACCTAATAGTGTGAATTATTCTGACGACAAAGAAAAACTAAAATTTTGATGTACTTCGTTTCCAAAATTTATTTTTTTAAGTCGGGGTAACCTACATTATTTCAATACATTAAATGATGTTTTTGAATAATGCAGGTTAAATTACACCATTTGCAACAGGTATTCGCCTAACAGAAGAATTCCGCCAACAAGGCCCAAAACAGCGGTTAAAAACAAAGTGTTTTGTAGTCTTTGAAGGCTGGCCTCAGAACGCCGGGCAACCCATTGACTGACCCCGGGATACAACCACGTAGTCAGAAACATTGAACCTGCAACGCCCAGGATGGTTCCGGCAAGAACATCACCGGCGAAATGTGCACCCACATAAACGCGGCTATATGAAACCAGGGCAACAAACAGTGCCAGCAGGATCATACGGAGTTTTCCGGGTCTCAGGATTATTGCTACTGTTGTCATGGCTGCAGAAACAGTAATACTATGCCCTGAAGGAAATGAATTCTGATACAGCAAATAACCAAACACGGTATGCACTTCCCCATTTTTTCCAATTACACTCAGAGGCCTGTCCCATGAATCAAAAAGGAAATTCTTCATCAATTGCCCCGCAAAACCAGTTATAATTACCACAAAAATCAACAAAAGGACTAAACCGGGGTTTTTCCTGAAAAAGATAAGGCCGAGCACCGATGTAAGGATCAGCGCATCACCGAGATGGGTAAGCAGAAACATCGGGGCATCAAGCCAATCGCGGTGTTGCCCGTTCAACAGCAGAAAACTACCATTATAGCCATAGGCAGCAATCAGCATTGCCAGCAATAACTGATAGATCAGCAGCATTATGATGAATGGGGCGATTGTTCGCTTTGGCTGATCGATCATGATTTACTGGCAATTGGCCTTAAATACATTTATATAATGACAACATTTAACCAGGCAACTAATCCTGAGATGACTCCCTGACCAGATTGCGGTATGCTGAAAAGACATTGGCGCGGGAAACAAAACCAACATATTTCCCATGATCGATCACCGGTAGGTTATAGTGGGCGCATTCACCAAACTTACGAGCCACTTCCTCCATCGTTTCGTCGGTATTAACCAGTGGTTCGGGCATAAACATAAGGTTTTGCACGAAAGTGGTTTCATACAACTCATGGTTGAACATAATGTTGCGGATTTCATTAATAAACACGACCCCGAGGAAATTATTACCGGCATCAATTACCGGAAACACATTCCGTTCCGATTTTGCAATCACTTTTACCAATTCACCAAGGGTAGCTTCAGGGCTGACGGATATAAAATTAGTTTCGATCAGTTTATTGATCTTCAGTCGTGTAAGGGCGGCTTTATCCTTATCGTGCGTTATCAGTTCTCCGCGGGCTGCCAGCCGCTTGGTATAGATGCTGTGAGGCTCATAAAAATTAATGGTCAGATAAGCAATGGTTGATGTAATAATCAATGGAATAAAAAATGCATACCCCCCCGTGATTTCAGCGATGAGAAAAATGGCTGTCAGCGGGGCATGCATCACAGCCGCCATCACACCAGCCATTCCTGCCAGCGCAAAATTGCTTTCCGGTAGTTTTATAAAGTCAAAATAGTTGATGAACCTCGCCGTAAAAAAACCGGTTACCCCACCCATAAACAACGAGGGTGCAAAAATCCCGCCGACACCTCCACCGGCAGTGGTTACAGCCATTGCAATTACCTTAAAAAACAGCACCAAAACCAGAAATCCCAGAAATAACCAGTGAAAATCGCTGATATTATAAAAAATACTGCCGTTTACAATGTTATCGCCCTGGTTGTTCAAAATATCCGTAAGCACTTCGTAACCCTCCCCGAACAAAGGCGGGAAAAGAAAGATAAGCGAACTCAAGGCAATGCCCCCAATTAATAGCTTGCTTAGGGGAGTGGTAATTTTAGAAAATACACTTTCAACAAACATATTGGCTCTGGTAAAATAAAGGGAAACCAATCCGGTAACTACGCCCAAAATTATATAGAAAGGAATGTTTGTGAGGTTAAAGGGATCGGTCACTGAAAAGGAAAACAAAACCGTTTTACCCATCAGGAAAGAGGCAACCGTAGCCCCGGTAACCGAAGCAATCAACAAAGGGATCAACGAACCCATGGTCAGATCGAGCATCAATACTTCCAATGCAAAAAGCACCCCGGCAACCGGTGCTTTAAAAATACCCGCAATAGCACCTGCAGCGCCACAGCCAATCATCAGTGTGATGGTACGGTAGTCCATACGCATCACCCTTGCAAGATTCGAACCTATGGATGCACCGGTAAGCACAATAGGAGCCTCCAACCCAACCGATCCCCCAAAGCCAACGGTTATTGTGCTGGCTATTAATGAACTGTAGTTGTTGTGTGGCTTCAGATGGCTGTTTTTCCTTGATATGGCATAGAGAATCCGGGTAATACCGTGAGAAATATTGTCCTTCACGAAATACCTGATAAACAGCACCGTAAGAGCCATACCCAACAATGGATAAGCCAGGTAAAGATAATTTCCGGCTTCAGTGTTGAATCCGCGGGTCAGAAGGTAGTGGGTATAGTAAACCGTATTCTTCAGTACAACCGCTGAAAGTCCACTGGCCAAACCCACAATAAGGCTGAGAATCAATACAAAATGCTTGTGGTCGATGTTTTTTACACGCCAATTCTGCAATCTGTTGAGGGTTGGGGTTAAAATCATAGGGGGCAAATATAGGGAAAACCGGGATACTGGAATGATGGATTTCGGATTTCGGATTTCAGATTTCGGATTTGCCGATTAGCGGATTAGAAGATTAGCTGATGTCAGATTTCGGATTTCGGATTTCGGATTTCGGATTTTTTTTCCTACATCTTACTTCTGACTTCCGACTTCCGACTTCGGACTTCCGACTTCGGATTTCACATTTCGGATTTCACATTTCGGATTTTTTTTCCTACTTCTTACTTCCGACTTCTGACTTCCGACTTCCGACTTCCGACTTCGGATTTCGGATTTCAGATTTCGGATTTCGGATTTTGGATTTCAGATTTCAGATTTCAGATTTCGGATTTGCCAATTAGCGGATTAGAAGATTAGCTAATGTCAGATTTCGGATTTCGGATTTTGGATTTCAGATTTCAGATTTCGGATTTCGGATTTTTTTTCTTACTTCTTACTTCTGACTTCCGACTTCTGACTTCTGAATTCCGACTTCCGACATCGGATTTCGGATTTCGGATTTTATTTATCCTACTTCTTACTTCTGACTTCTGACTTCCGACTTCCGACTTCGGATTTCACATTGCGGATTTTTTTTATCCTACTTCAGACTTCCGACTTCAGACTTCCGACTTCAGACTTCCGACTTCTGACTTCTGACTTCGGATTTCACATTTCGGATTTTTTTTATCCTAGTTCTGACTTCTAACTTCGGACTTCCGACTTCGGATTTCGGATTTTATTTATCCTACTTCTTACTTCTGACTTCCGACTTCCGACTTCGGATTTCACATTTCGGATATTTTTTATCCTACTTCAGACTTCCGACTTCAGACTTCCGACTTCCGACTTCTGACTTCTGACTTCCGACTTCGGATTGCGGATTGCGGATTGCGGATTTTTTTTATCCTACTTCTTACTTCTGGCTTCCGACTTCTGACTTCCGACTTCGGATTTCGAATTTCGGATTTCGGATTTTTTTTCCTACTTCTAACTTCTGACTTCCGACTTCTGATTTCGGATTTCGGATTTTATTTATCCTACTTCTCACTTCTGACTTCCGACTTCGGATTTCACATTTCGGATTTTTTTTATCCTACTTCTTACTTCCGACTTCCGACTTCTGATTTCGAATTACGGATTTCGGATTACGGTTCTATATGAATGAAAGGGAGACGAGGGGAAAGAGAAATTTCTAATTTCTAATTTCTAATTTCTAATTTCTAATTTTTACTTTGAGCTTTGAGCTTTGGACTTTGAGCTTTGAACTTTGGACTTTGAGCTTTGGACTTTGAGCTTTAGACTTTGGACTTTAAGCTTTAGACTTTGAGCTTTGAGCTTTGAGCTTTGAACTTTGGACTTTAGACTTTGAACTTTGAACTTTGAGCTTTGAGCTTTGAGCTTTGGACTTTGAGCTTTAGACTTTGGACTTTGATCTTTGGACTTTGATCTTTGGACTTTGAGCTTTGAGCTTTGAACTTTGAACTTTGAGCTTTGAACTTTGAGCTTTGAACTTTGATCTTTGGACTTTGGACTTTGAGCTTTTTACTTTATACTTTATACTTTTTACTTTAGTCCTCCCCTAATTATCCCTGAAATCCTTCTTCCGGTTGAGTTTCAGATCCTGCAATACGCTGGCCTTCACTTTGATATAGAAGTTCCAGCTTTTCAGGTAGCCGATCGGAATCCAGTTGAAACGCATTTCCCAACAGTGAAGATCGCGGTAAACGTTAACCGATGTGTAGGATAGTTTTCCACTTTCGAAATCGTATCCCGAAGCGAGGTTCAGCTTCCATTTCGGGGTAATGTTGATACCACCGTTAAACCCAAGTGTCTGCACCATGTCGTGTTTAACCTTTTCTGTTTTAGCATCCAATATGCCTGTAAACCGCAGTGTGTAGTTAAAACTCAGGTCCCAGGGGTTATTCCAGTCAATGTAACTCTGGGGATTGGTGGCTATATCCTGCAACTGATCGGGGGATGCATTGGGAGGTGCCATGGCATTGGCTTTTTTAGTCGTTTTTTTATTGCCGGAACTAAAATTATATGCCAGCGAAAAGTTCCACGATGAATTGTCGCGACGCAATAGCCGGTGGTTTACATCCCACTCAAATTTATTGATGGCCTTACCCAGGGAATCCTGAATATAAGGGTCGAAGCTCGCCGAATATTGTACCTGCAATTTTTTAAACAGTGTTGTACGGGCGCTGATGTTTACCGGCGACCAGCGGAGTGTGTCCCTGGCAAGGTCATAAGAAGTACCGATTGTAAAGCTCTCTATCAGCATTACTTTTTTCATCCCGGTAATGGTATCCTTGCGGGACCTAACCTTCATTTCGAGGTTGTTGTTTAGACTAAACCCTACCCTACCCGATTTGCCATCGGGAGGCGCCCCGTAAATCGAGGTAAACTGCCCATCACTGAAAATTGAATACCGCTGAATATTTCCTTTTCTGTCTTTTTGAACCTCTTTATAATAACCAAACTCAGGACGTCCGAAATCAGGTCTCAGTGAGAATGATACTGAAGGCCGCATCACATGCCTGATCGCTCTGAGCGGCCCTTTCTTAAACTGAACCTCCCCATAAAGGGTGGTATTCAGCGAAGAGTTAAAACTGAAATCACGGGCCGTTTTGAACCCGGTAAGCGTGTCTGTTTTCAGGTATCCTCTTCTTACATAACCATTTGTCGAGTCAGAATTATATAAAATAGTGTCGTTTATCCAGTGCTTTATAATGCTTTTCGAGTACCAGCGCTCGGTATAATCAACCGAGTTGGTGAGGGTGAAATACTTCATCACTTTAATGCTTAAGCTAAGTGGTATTTTATGCTGAACGCCGTTTTGCAATGAATCCCACATCTGCCTTTTGAAAAGCGTTTGTTCATGGATATTGATTTCATTACGGGCCGACATTGAATAGTTCAGGCTAAGGTTATCGTACCACTTGAGATTGGTAGCTTTCCCCGGCTTACGCAAAGGATAAAATCTGTTGGATGAAAGAGCAATATCAGGCAGGGTAAGGTTTACCGTTTTGTTTGTTGTATTCTGGCTATGCCTGACTGCAGCAGTTAAAGATACCTTATTCTTAAAATTGGTCGAATAACTTACACTCGAACCAAACGTATTTGTCAGGTGATCCTGGGCACTAACAGGGTTATACTTGTTAAAGGTAGAAGATCCAAAATTAACGCTGGCGTTGAACTGGCTTTTAGGTCTGGCCTTGGGATCCTGCCGGTGCGACCAGGCCAGCCTGAAGTCGCGCTTACGCGTAAAGGATGGCGATTCTCTGATACCATCCGTATTAATGGCATAATTAAAATTGAATGACCCGCTGTACTTATAGCGTTTTCTGTAATTAAACAATGGTTTAACAGCCCAGCTACCCCTTGAGTAAACATCGCCTACCAACCGCAATTCCATATAATCGTTTATGCCGAAATAATAGCCTCCGTTTTCAAGGTAAAACCCGCGGTTGGTCGATTCGCCATAGGTGGGAATAAGCACCCCCGAGGTTTGCCCGCGTTTGTTGGGAAAGAGGCCGAAAGGCAGTATCAGCGGAAGCGGGACATCCTCGATGGTAAGGAAAGCCGGCCCGGTTACTATTTTATTGTTGGGAATTACCTTTGCCTTTGTAAACTGAATGCTAAAATGCGGATGTTCAAGGTTGCAGGTAGTATAGCCACCATGTCGCAAATTATTGACATCATTGTCCATCTTTTTGACTACCTCCCCATGAAGATAGCCTTCGCCTTCCTTAGTTATTACATTCTTTATCAACCCTTTACGGGTTTTAAAGTTGTACTGCATTTCCTCCGATGTGAACGATTGATCCCCTTCGGTAAAATCAGGCTTTCCATACTTTTTCCCTGCCGAATCTGTAAGTGGCAGTGCACGCAGGACTGAAGTATTGAAATTAATCTCGATATAAGCAGCTTTCTGGATAATTTTCTCGTATTTAATCTCTGCCTCCCGATATATGTAAACCCTTTGATTGGCCAGATCGAGGCATATTGAATCATTGCCTTTATATTCAACTTTCGACGAAATAGCGCTCTTCTTCTTCTTACTGCCCGTATCAGAATGGGCCGAAGTATCTGCAGGTAATAAAAGTGAATCACCTACGTTTAAATACAGGGAGTCACGCTGCGTTTTCACTGTGTCACCGACGACTACAGGTTTTATTAATTCCTGTGCATATCCGTCGAAAGACAGAACACCCGTAACAATCAGCAACAGGAAAACGAAAAGATACTGAGCAGGAAAACGGGGCATTTTTTTTATATGCAGCGTATGTCAATTAGTGCTAAATTTGTCTATTCAAATCACGCGGAAATGCTGTATTCAACTTAATAAAACAGGCTGTTCTGTAGTGACCCAAAGCAAAAACCAAATACAAAGTGTTGAAATCGTGAAGTTTGCAAAAATTACCGATATCACGAAAAAATCCTGAAACCGGAGGTCAAAACTAATCAAAATATAGATGGTGTTTAAACGTATTTTTTCATTAATTATTCTGCTAACAGGCATATTCCTTTTGCCATTGTCAACGGAAGCCCAGAAAGTAAAGCGGGTAGTCATTGATGCAGGCCATGGCGGCCATGATTCAGGCGCTATTGGTAAAATGTCAAAAGAAAAAGACATTGCCCTTGCCATTGCCCTGAAAACAGGCCGGTATATTAAGGATAATCTTAAGGATGTGGAAGTTATCTACACCCGCAAAACTGATGTATTTGTTGAGCTTTTCAGACGGGCACGTATAGCCAATGAAGCAAAAGCAGACTTGTTTATATCAATTCACTGCAATGCCAATCCTTCGCCTACGCCTTTTGGCTCAGAAACCTATGTTATGGGACTGCACCGCAGCGAAGCAAACCTGGCTGTTGCCCAGCTCGAAAATGCTTCAATCCTGCTTGAAGATGATTACCACGTTCAGTATGATGGTTTTGATCCAAAATCACCTGAAGGTTATATCTTTTTCTCAATGTTACAAAATGCATTTCTTGATCAAAGCCTTAGCCTTGCCTCTCAGGTTCAAAAGCACCTGAAAGAAACCGTTAGCATGAATAGCAGAGGGGTGAAGCAAGCCGGATTCCTGGTATTATACAAAACCACCATGCCTTCTGTTCTGATCGAGACAGGTTTTATAAGTAACCCGCACGATGAAAAAGTACTGACCTCTGATGAAGGTCAGGATAAACTCGCTTTCTCCATCTACAAAGCAGTGAAAGACTACAAACTTTTTGTTGAAAAAGGAGGATTGGCTTCCGGCAACGACAAGGCAGAAACAACGGAATCGGGCTCCATAGAATCCAATGAACAAACTGTTTCTTCAGTGGATATCACTGACAAAAATTCACAGGTGGAAACCAGGGTTGTCAGCACTGAAAAGCAGAAACCTGTATTTAAAGTCCAGTTTTATCTGTCCGACGCCAAACTCAGCCCGGATGCCAGGGAGTTTAAAGGGTTGAAGGGTGTTACCTGGTATCGTCATCAGAGTAAATATAAATACACCTTCGGGAATGAGGAAACCCCTGAAGATGCTCAAAAATTAGTTAAAGAATTGGCCGTCAAAGGATTTAAAGATTCATTTGTGGTAGCTTTTCTTAATGGTGAACGTATTACGATTGATGAAGCGCGCAGGTTGCTAAAAAACTGACTATCTTTGCATCTGAATTATGAAGCGACTCAAAATCTCACGCGAAATAAAGACAGGCATACTTACCATTGTCACCCTGGCGGCATTTGTCTGGAGTTATAATTTCCTGAAAGGGAAAGACCTGTTTAACCGTCAGCGGACTTTTTATGCGACATACAAAAATGTTGCAGGCCTTATGACGGCCAATGCCGTTACCATTAATGGTCTGTCGGTTGGTCAGGTCAGCAAAATGAGTTTTGATCCTTCCAACCCCACTAAGATAGTTGTTGAATTAAATATCTCGAACAGCGTTCGTATTCCCAAAAACTCAATAGCCCGTATATTTAGCTCCGATCTTTTGGGCACACGGGGAATTCAGCTTATACTCGGAGACTCACCCGAAGAAGCCAGTTCAGGCGACACCCTCACTTCGGAGATGCAAAAGAGCCTTCAGGACGAAGTTAACAGCATGGTACAGCCTATTATGTTGAAAGCTGAAAATATGATGAGCTCCATGGATACTGTGCTGACTGTTATCAGCGAGGTGTTTAACAAGCATACCCGCGACAACCTGATCAACACAGTCGAAAGTCTGAAAAATACCATGGCTAACCTTCAGAACGCTACCCAATCAGCTGACACCCTGATGAGCAGCCAGAAGACAAGGCTGGCCAATATCATTGCCAATGTTGAATCCATCAGCGGCAACCTGAAACAAAACAACGAGAACCTGAGCCGTATAATCACAAACGCTGCCCTGATCAGCGATACACTGGCAAAATCAAATATTTCTAACACCATGAATAAGCTCAACAATTCGGTTGACGGACTGGCCAGGGTTGTTCAAAAAATTGAATCAGGTGAGGGTTCGATAGGTCAGCTTGTGAACAACGATAAGATGTACAACGAGTTGGAATCATCCTCCCGCGAACTTAAACTTCTGATCGAAGACATGAGACTGAATCCTGATCGCTATATCCATTTTTCAGTTTTTGGCAAAAGTTCAAAAAAGAATGCATACCAGCCACCTCCCACTGACGTACCCGTTAAGAATTAATATTTAAACACAGTAGTGACCGGGGAATTTAAGAGATTCATCGCTATGCTATGAATGACAGTATTTTACGAATTAAATAGATTCTGGCACATAAATTTTTAAATCATGAAAAGAAAAACCGTCCTGATTATCAGCTTTGTGATTATCCTTATCCTGGCCATATTATTCTGGTGGAGGTATTACTTTGTTTTTGGGGAAGGTGTTAAAGCCGGGAATCTGAATTTCTTTGTCAAAAAAGGCTATATGTTCAAAACCTGGGAAGGACGCCTGATACAGGAGGGCTTTAAAACACAGACCCCCGGCGCCATGCAGAGCAACGAGTTTGAATTCAGCGTAGTCAACGACAGTGTAGCTGCTATCCTTGAACGTAATGGAGGCAGTGTTGTAGAGCTCCGTTATAAGGAATATCTTCACCCGCTTCCATGGCGTGGAATGAGCACCTATGTCGTTACAGAAATTCTGAATTCGGGAGAGAAAAGGGATACTTCACCGGGCACCCTGCCCTATACAAATCCTAAATAAAGGGCAAAAATTGCATGCAATGATATGATTGAAGTCATAC
>JBBQBC010000128.1:0-11179 GCA_038317155.1 Bacteroidales bacterium | reverse complement strand
GGCGTTTTTTGTGTTCAATCTCAACAAAGAAAATATGGCTGGTGTACCAGTTAAAGAGTTCGTCGAGGTAGATAAAATTGATCTGGTGATTCATCAGGGCTTTGCCCAGCGCCGATTTCATCAGCCGGAAGGAAGAACCGTTGCCTTTGGTCTGGAATATATGCTTTGATCCGCTTTTTAATACCGAACTACCCATGTTTCTTGCCGCCGAATGTTGACTGTCGCCTGATACGCCATATACAAGGTCAGCATCCATTTCATGCATGGTTGCGATCAGTTTTATCATCTCTTCGGGCGGATGTTGCAGGTCGTCGTCAATGGTAAAGATGTATTCACCATCGGCTTGTGCAATGCCACAGAGCGTCGCATTGTGCTGTCCGAAATTCTTCGAAAGCCTGATTGCTGTCACCCTGTCGGGATTTTCCTTCTGAAGAACCATTAGCTTCTCCCAGCTCTTATCAAGACTGGCATCGTCAACAAAAATTATCCGGTAGGTTTTATGGATTCCGGTAATGGTTTTATCAATACGGCTGAACAACTCATCGAGTGATTCGCTGCTGTTGAAAACCGGCACGATGATGGAATAATCTGGCATAGAATAAATTTCTAATTTCTAATTTCTAATTTCTAAATGTCTAAATGTGTAGCACAAACTCAACACAATTTTCATTTTTAGAAATTAGACATTAGATATTTGACATTAACTTTTTCTTCTCAGTCAGCAATAAAACTATCACTACCCTCAACCTCCCCCCAGCACCAAACTTGTCGCGCTTACCCATTTTGAGGCATCCGAAAGATAGTAAATAATTGAATTTGCAACGTCAACCGGGTCGCCAAGGCCGAGTATCTGCCGGGCTTCAATCATATTAACGGCTTCCTGCGAATAATTGGCAGCGGTTTCATCGAGCATCGGAGATCTGACAAAGGCAGGTGCCACGCAATTTACGCGAATGCCTTTCGGAGCCAGTTCAAGTGCCAGCACCCGGGCATAGGCTTCCAGCGCCGCTTTGGCACTGATGTACATAGCCCCGCCTACAAAAGGATATCGCGTTGAAATAGAGGAAATAAAAACGATTGAACAATTGCCTTTTGCCAATTTTTTCTTCGCGAGAAGTCCTGCTGTCAACAAAACCGAGGCATCAAAACTGATGCGGAAAGTTCTGGCGATGGTTTCAGCATTGATATAGCGGGCTGGCGACAGTTCGGAAATGCCGGTGCTGTGCACAACGCCATTAAGAACCGGAAGTGATGCAACCAGTTGATCAATGTCGGACTGAATGGTCAGATCAGCCAGTTGCTGAATGTGACCATTACCTTTGAGTTGTTTGTAGGTTTCGTCGAGGCGACGTGCATCGCGGCCAGTGATTACTACCCTGGCTCCGAATTCACTGGCGGTAATGGCCGTTTGCCGACCCAGTCCTGAGGAAGCGCCGGTTACCAGTATTGTTTTTCCGGTGAGATCAAATGCGTTCATAAGGTTAAGCTCAAAGTTAAAAGTAAAAAGGAATGACGAATGATTAATGACGAATGATGAATGACGAATGACGAATGACGAATGCCCTTCGGTATGGTTCGACAAGTGCTCACCATTCAACATTATCCTTAGCGTCCCGCTAAGGATCAACTAACCATTCAACACCATCCTCAACGTCCCGCTAAGGATCAACTAACCATTCAACACCATCCTCAACGTCCTGCTCACCATTCAACATTATCCTTAGCATCCCGCTAAGGATCAACTAACCATTTAACAAAACCCGGTCAGTCGCTCAGGTTAAAAAAGACGAAAAGTCAGACGCATTTCAAACTGGTGACGATTTCCTTTCGGTCCTGAAAGTCCGGGCCTCGGGGAACAGCAAATGACGACGGATTCCATCCTTCCAATCTTCCATTATTCCACTATTCCAATCTCTCATTTTTCAGCTCTGTCAAAGGCAGCACCACAATTCCATCGGTTTCAATCAGCACTGTTCCCCACGACAACCCTATCCCAAAGGCAGAAAGCAACAACTTCTGAGGTTTTTCCTGAAGCGTTTCCCTGATCTGGGTAACCATGGTCAGTGGAATCGAAGCGCAACTGGTGTTCCCGAATTCACGCAATGAATAGGGTACCTTAACAGGATCTACCTTCAGCATTTTGCGCAAAGTTTCGTTGATTAGCCGGTTGGCCTGGTGAAACACGAGAAAGTCAAACTCAGCAAGCTCCCTGTTGAAATGTTTTAACGTCGTTTTGATGTTGGGTACTACTTCGCGCAGAGAAAAATTGAACACTTCAATTCCGTTGAGAGAAATCTGAAGGCGGTTGCGGTAAATTCCTTCTCCGTATTTTTTGGTGACAAAAGATTTTTTGCTGGCCAGGTTACGCACACCGCCATCGTAAATAATAATCGCTTCGTATCCGCTACCATCCGTCTGCAGGTTAAACTGCATGGGACCATGGCCTGGCTTCAGTTCAAGTGCCGTGGCAGTGCCTGCATCGCCAAAGAGCGGATAAGTGCTCTTGTCGCGGTAAGCAGAAGTGACATTGGAGAGATCACCAACCAGTAACAATCCCTTTTTCAGACCGGTGGCTTTCATCATGCTGGCGATCACCGAAAGGCCGTAAACATAGCCAGAACAACCGAGATTAATATCCAGCGCCATACAGGTTTGAGGCAGTTTAAGCCTGTCCTGAAGGATGGTGGAAGTTGAAGGTATAATGTAATCGCGGCTTTGGGAAACAAAAATCAACAAGTTGATTTCGTTGCGGTTCCATTTCAATTCACCCAACAGTTGTTCGGCCGCCTGAAAGCAAAGATCGGAAGTAGTTTGCCCGGGTTCAGCTACATGGCGGGTTTCAACGCCAATGGTCTTGATAATCTGGTCACGATCCTTCTGACTGATCCAGTTATAGTCGTGGTTTGAAAGTATTTTCCCGGGGACACAGGCGGAAAGCCCGGCAATACGTACATCTGGAATCTCAAAAATGGCCATAATTCTGCTTAAATGGTCTTGCTACCCGGCTGCAATAAAGAAGTGTCTCTTTAAAATATAGAGTTTCTTTCACCCTGAACTTAGTAGAAATTCTCCATGTCTAAATTCAGCGGGGATTACACAAAAATACTTTATTTTTAATTCAGGTGTCCGGTAATGTGATAATGAAACCAGCAATTTTGGTTTAAGCCATAATCAGCATAAGTTTCACAGGAAAACAGAGCGGCCGTATGATAGGTTATTTTAAAGGAAGTTCAGAGACTATATCCTTGAAGTAATTTAATTAATGCGTCAGGACTTGTTAATTGCAAACAGATTTTCGCAGAATTCAGGCACAGTTTGGTGTATGATACCCTTGAAGGTATTTGATGTTGAAAAATTATCCATAGAAACGACATATTTTTTATAGTTATCAGGAATGTCAAGTAAATTGCCGAATTCCCGTTCTATTACTTTTTCATCTGCAAGCAGGTAGCAGACTTGTACATAAATAGTCTCACCCTCTCTTTGGGCAATAAAATCAATCTCCTTTGCCCCTTTTTGTCCGACATAAACCTTATATCCCGCAACTTTCAAATGATTAAAAACCACATTTTCCAGAAGTTTGGCAATATCATTAGGGTTATATCCTGTAATACAATTTCTTATTCCCAAATCTTCAAAGAAGTATTTCTCGCTGACTTCAAATATTTTCTTCCCCGTAATTTCCATTCGGAATACTTTGTTTGCAATATAGGCGCTACACAAATGGCTTAAGTAGTCAAGCACCAGGTTAGGGCTTACATTAATGCGCTGGGATTTTAGAAAATCGCTGATATTTTTTGCTGTTACCAGCGATCCAATATTGTGCGATAAAAATCTCAAAAGGTTCTCAAGAAAAGTAACATTCCGGATATTGTATCTGGCAACAACATCTTTTAATAACACTGTTGACAAAATCCCATTAAGATACTCGTTAACTATGTTTTCCGAATGGTGAAGGTTCAACAGGCCCGGCATTCCACCCTGAACTAAATATCTTGAAAAAGATTCGGGCGAACCGGTCAGTTCAAAAAAGCTCAGGAATTCAGTATATGTTAACGGGTATATTCGTATTTCAATGTATCTGCCACTCAACATGCTGGCCAACTCGCCGGATAATAGTTCTGCATTACTTCCTGATATATAAACATCTGCCAGTTTTTTTGAATAAATGTTCCGGATGCATTTCTCAAACTGTTTAATTTCCTGTATCTCATCCACAAAGAAATAATTGCTGGAATCCTGACTGAACTGCTCGTCAAAAAAAAGTTGAAGTCCATGATAATCCCTTATATGGTCAAATTCATAATGCTCCTTATTCAAATAAATTATATTGGCATTTGGGTCTGTTTTCCTGATCAAATCCATAATATTGAGCATCAGATAACTTTTACCTGCCCGCCTGTGCCCGACCAATACTTTGATGATGTTTTTACCGATATAAGGCTGAATGCGGTTCAGGTAAAGGGGTCTTTGTCTGAGGTTTGGCGATTCCATATAATTTGCGTATGATTAAAACCTGAGACAAATATACAACATATTTTAAGTATAGTTAAAACTAAGTTAATATATCATCATTATTTTAAGTATAACTAAAAGATTTGCAGGAAATGGATAATTATGATTTGAATTCTAATAGGTGGTTAGGCTAATCACTATCGGACATTTTTGAAAATGGATCTTTCTATCCAATCCAAATAATTATTATATTGTATAATCTTACTCCTAACAACCGGGCGCTCGTTAGCATTTAGACTTTGGAAATTAGAAATTAGATATTAGATATTAGATGTTAGATATTAGACATTCTCCCCTTGTCCTTTTGGAGCAGAATCTCCGTCCCTCCCCTTTTCTCCTTGTCATATACTAAGAAGCAGAACTTTTAACCGAAGGAACCGTCCCCTGGTGCCTGAGTGCAGTCGAAGGCCGTCCCTCGCCCCTTTAAGCTACCCTCGCCTCAATGATCCTGTAAATATCCTGAACTGTCTTAGCGTTTGCAATATCTTCGGCATTAATTGCAACATCGTATTCGGTTTTTACCATTGCAATCAGGATCAGCGCATTGATCGAATTCCATTCAAATACCTCCCTGAAAATACTTTCGGGCTTCAAAGTACCGGGTGTTATATCATCAAACTCTTCTTCCAGATGGGTAATAAATTCTTCAATTTTCATAAACAGCATTTTGAGTGGCAAAGGTAAAAAGTTTCCGTTCAATACGTTTGGTGCTCCTACACTTTAAAGTCGAATTTCTCCTGTTATAAAAGTTATGTGTAATATTGTACCACGAAAAGGAAAAACTGTAGACATACATGAGCATTAAAAAATATAAACTTCTGCTTGTTAACCCTGTTAACCGACTGGCCAAAGGTTTTGTTTGTGATCCAAGTACCAGTTATATGCCACTTGGACTGGGAATAATTGCCGCCTTAACGCCCGATCACTGGGAAATAGAATTTGTGGATGAAAGCTTTGAAGAGCTTACGTTCCGACCCGCTGATCTGGTAGGGCTTACCGCCTTTACCGCCAATGCAGTGCGGGCCTATGAGATAGCTGCCCTTTATCGCGAAAAAGGCATTCCCACTGTTATGGGCGGCATACATGCGAGCATGATGACTGAAGAGGTCGGACTATACCTGGATACGGTAATCAGCGGAGAAGCTGAAACTGTTTGGCCGGTGTTTTTAAAGGATTTTGAAGCAGGAACTCCCAGGGCTCTTTATGACGGTGGGATAACACCGGTAGAACTTATCCCGAAAGTAAGGCGAGAAATATTTCATTATCCTTACGTTTACGATCTTATCCAGACATCACGGGGTTGCCCGATGGGATGTGACTTTTGCTCTGTAACCCAGCTTTGCGGAAAGCAATACCGCGAACGATCAGTGGAGGATGTATTGGATGAAATGGAAGAAATGCACCGGCCCATGTTATTTATCGTGGATGATCACCTGGTGAACAATACCAAATATGCCCGTGAAAGAGCCGTCAGATTGTTTAAAGGTATGGTGGAAAGAGGGATAAAAAAATTGTGGTTTGGGCAAGCCTCTATCAATTTTGCCGACCATGATGATGTGCTCCACTGGGCAGCAAAGAGTGGTTGTACCCTTATTTTGTTGGGCATTGAAGCCGAAACAAAAGAGGCCCTTACCGGCATGAAAAAGCGACTTAACCTTAAAAGGGGCGTAGATTCCTATGAAATCGGGATGCGAAAAATACACAAACATGGCATAGCCGTGTTAGGTGCCATGATTTTTGGTATGGAAAGTGATGGCAAAGCCGAATTGTTTGCCCGCCGCGACTTTATCCTCAAAAGTGGAATGGATGCCATTCAGTCAAGCATTATGACGCCTCTGCCCGGAACCGGACTTTATTACCGTATGAAGGCTGAAAATAAAATCGTTCTCAACAATTTCCCCAACGACTGGCAGCACTATCATTTTATGCACGCTACCACAGGTACTTCCAAAATGAGTCGGCAGGAATTGGAAATAAACATGCGCGATGTGTGGTGGAGCATGTATAACAAGGACAACATCCGGAAAATGATGTTCAAAACACTTTGGCGTACCCGCAATTTTAAGGCTGCCTATTGGGTGTATGGCACCAACCATAACTATGGACGCATTGTACTCGAAAGTGAAATCAACGATAAACCCGATGGCCTGAACCGCAACATGGAGTTGAATTCCGGCAAACGTACGCTTTACCTCAAGCTTACCGATTACGTGCTGATGTTGTTTTATGCTGTTTCATGGAATAAAATGAAGGAGCGGATGACGGGAAGATATGTGCCGGCGAGAACGGAGAAGCCCTAATCTATTATTCTCCGGAAAAACCCGGGAGATTCTTCTGAACGAAACGCAGAGAAATGAAGAATCTCATTCTTAAACAGCACTTTTAACCGGAAGTTCCTGTAACAAATGTCCGATAAGTTTAAGAATCGCTCAAAGTGGGCAGGCGATAGACTGAGCCTGTCTGTTGGTGCATACAAGCAGGTTTTTAGAAGTATCGCAAAGAATTGATTATCAGTTGGTTAATATTCAAATTCTTTAATCTATAATGTATTGATTTTAAAGATTTTAAAAAAGTTTTGTGGAGTATTATGTAATAAATTTATAGCATTTCTCCCAAAAGTATGAGTTTGGGAAATAATCAAAATATATTTTTTTGAATTTGATATTCTAAGTCGTATATTTGAGGCTTGCAGGTGTTCTTTTTATACTATTATTTCATGTAAATAAGATAATTATGAAGAAGGCAATTTTATCCGCGGCTTTTATTCTTATCGCCCTTTTGGCCTTCCCGCAATGGGAATGGCGCAACCCATATCCCTTTGGCAATTATTTAAAGGATGTTTATTTCCCTAATGAAAACACCGGATATATAACTGGTTCAAAAGGTCTTCTTCTGAAAACAACCGATGCAGGATTAAGCTGGGAAAAAATTGAAACCCCAACTGAAAAAAACCTGAAGCATGTTTGGTTTGCAAATTCAGAAACAGATTATGTTACCGGGGAAGAGGGCTTTATAATGAAAACCACCGATGGAGGTAGCTCCTGGCTGATACAAGAAAGTGGGACTACAGAAGTTTTTAATGACATTTTCTTTCTGAATGAAAATATTGGCTATATCGCCGGAATGAACGGACAACTGCTGAGAACAACCAATGGCGGGGAAACCTGGAACCGTGCTTTTATTAGCATTTACAGTGATGTATATTCAGTTCATTTCGTCAACAGCAATGTTGGATATGCCGCTGCATCCATGCGGACGGTGTATAAAACCGTTGATGGAGGTAATTCCTGGACCAGCACCTCGGGCGATCCCTACCTTAATTTGCTGAGTATCTATTTTCTGGATGCCAATATAGGATATGTAGCCGGGCAGAGCAATTTTATGATGAAAACGACCAATGGTGGCAACTTTTGGACCCACTTCCAAAGTAACCGACCCATTGAAAAAATGCAATTTATCAATGAATTGACAGGTTATGCACTTTCGTACAACGAATTGGTAAAAACCATCAATGGCGGAACAACATGGAATCCTGTTGGTATGGAGGATTGCCTGTCTTTTTGTTTTTCAAACCCAAATACGGTGTATGGAGTTGGTGGAAACGGAAGATTGTTGAAATCGGAAGATTCAGGCGTGACAAGCACAAATTATACTTTTTCAGTAACAAATGCTAACCTTGAAGATGTTCATTTTCCTGATGAGAATACCGGTTATATTGTAAGTCAGTATGATGTTGGGGCAGGACTGCGCTACGGACAGGTTTTAAAAACCACGGACGGTGGCGATACCTGGCTGATAACAGCAGATGGCGATTTTGGTCGTCTTACTTCAGTTTTTTTTACCGATGTAAATACCGGTTATATGGTCTGCGGCTATGGTAAAATCTACAAAACAACAGATGGCGGCTATTTATGGGATACCTTGGCTGTAAGCTATGATAATTATTTGTCTGAAATTGTTTTCGTAAATTCAAATACAGGTTTTATTGCTGGGCAAAGCAGTAATGGCATTATTCTTAAAACCAATGATGCGGGAACAACCTGGCAAACTGTGTATGAAGGCAGCAGCCCGGTGCGCGGGATCCATTTTATTGACGAAAACATTGGATATGGTATTTTGTATTCTTCAATCTTAAAAACCATAAATGGTGGAATGAGCTGGACTGAAACGCCAATAAATCAAAGCATAATATTAGATGTTTTCTTTTTAAATCAGGATATAGGCTATGTATGCGGTTACATGGGGTTACATAAAACAACGGATGGTGGTGAAACATGGACGGAGTTGCCGGGACCCTGGATGGGTCATTTGATTAACATATTTTTCGTAGATGAAAACACTGGCTATATAAGTGGAGATGGCGGAAGCTTTTATCAAACCAATGATGGAGGTTTGACATGGACTAACCTGCGCCCAACACCCCTTGCCAATTCAACGCTTTGGTTTACGAATAATCTGACTGGTATTGCAGTCTGCCTATTTGGCAATATTTTCAAAACCACCAACGGAGGTCAGGTTTCGGCCGATCAATCAATTTACAAAAACCCACAGGAATACTCACTATATCCAAATCCGGCAAGTAAAAGCATTACAATATCATCTGAATATGCCCGCCCAGGCGAAAATGCGAACATTCGTATTTTTAGTTGCGATGGGAAATTAATGCTTAACCAGAAATGCATAGGTATTCCGTGTCAACTGGATGTAGCTACTTTATCTTCCGGACTTTATCTACTGAAGATACAAACAAACGGCTACACTGAAACCAGAAAGCTGGTAATAAGCAAATAGTTGCGAGATTAAAAAGAACCACATAGGCACATAGATCACCTAACAAATCCTATGTGCCCTACTATGCCTAAGTGGTTAAAATTGTTAGCTGGGAAAGCTTCCCTCCTTATTTTTCAGCCAAAATCTTCACCGTATCAAACTCCCCGGCATTATACCGTTGCATCAGCTTATACCGTTGCAGTTTGCCGCTGGATGTCTTGGGTATTTCGTTTGATTTTACCATCACCAATTCGTCAACGGTGATACCGAGGTTGGCGCGAAGCAGGTTGCGCAATTGCCGGAAGGTTTCTACCGCTTTTTCTCCGGGTGAACCCGCCAGAAAGGCAACCACTTTATCGTGGCCGGTTTCCCTGCTGGTGATGCCTCCAAAACAAACCTTACCATAGCTGATTTCTTCCAGGGTGCAGGCCATTATCTCCAAATCATTGGCGAAATAATTCCGTCCGTTTTTAAAAATAATGTCTTTGTGCCGTCCGCTCACGTAAAGGTTTCCTTCAAAGAAAAACCCGATATCACCGGTGCGCAACCAGTCACCGCAAAAGGCAGCCTGAGTCTCTTCCGGTTTTTGAAAATAACCTTTGGTGATACCGGGCCCCCTCAACTGAATGTGACCGGCAATTCCCTCTTCCAACGGATAGTCAGCAAGGTCCACAATTCTGATCTTCGTATCATTCAAAGCCACGCCTACACCTGAAAGTAACCTGGCTCCCGGGAAATCCGGTGCCACCTTCACCGCTTTCTGTTCCCGATCAAGTTGAGTAGCATCAAACGCGGAAATTTCCGAAGGCTGCATCAGTGGGGTGAATGAGATAGCCAGGGTGGCTTCAGCCATGCCGTAAACCGGCATCATGGCTTCAGCGCGGAAACCATAAGGCTGCAGGGTTTCTACGAAATCATTCATTATTTGTACTGAAATGGGCTCTGCACCATTGAGCATGGCTTTCATGCGGGAAAGGTCCCAGTCGGGAACTGTTTTTCGGCGCTTTAAATACCGTAAAACCAGCGCCAATCCAAAGTTTGGACAACCCGTAACGGCAATGCCTGAATTACTCATTAAATCCAGCCATAACCCCGGATTCTTAATAAAATCAATGGTTTCGATGTGCGATTGATGGTTAAAACTATATAAGGGCGTAAGGTGATAGCCTATCAATCCCATATCGTGAAAAAGCGGCATCCAGTTGCCGGTATGATCCGGAAAATGAAGATCGAGCCCGATGCGGATGGCATCCATGTTCACCATCAGGTTGTGGTGGGTGAGCATAATTCCCTTCGGATCGCCGGTGCTGCCAGAGGAGAACTGGATAAAAGCAAGATCTTCAGGTGAAACCTCAGTATCCGCGAAAGCGCCGGAACAATTTAATTTCTGAATATTAACCACTTTGTCAGATGGTAACTCTCCCGGGTCCGACAATTCAGCGCTCATGAAAATATAGGGCTGATCCAGTTGCTCAAAGACATTCATCAGCTTAACCACCGCAGGATTATATCCCGAAAAGGTCATGGGTGGCTGCAAGACCGTGGGCACAATACCTCCCAAAAAGCATCCCCAGAGCAAAGTAATGGTTTCCCGGTTCTGAAGCGTGGCAATGATGACTTTGTCACCTTTTTTCAGTCCGAGATTGAATAATCCGGTTGTAATTCGCCGGGCTTCCGCATAGAGTTGGGCATAAGTCGGCTGCTGACTGTTGCCTGTTTCATCCACATAGCCAATAAACAATGGATGCTCAAAAGCAGCAGCCCGCTTTAGCAAATCGGGCAGGGTAAGTTCCGGCTGATAGTAATAGGAATTTACTGGCATGACGTTTTATTGCTTGGGTTTGCCCGACCGGCGCGCCAGATCAAGGTAGTAATCCGCTTTGGTCGAGTCGCC
>JBBQBC010000127.1:0-11273 GCA_038317155.1 Bacteroidales bacterium | reverse complement strand
GCGCTCTTTGAGCGCCTCGATGGCTACCTGGGCTTTAAAGCCCGCTGTAAATTTCCTTCTTGTCTTTTTCATATTTCCACGGTTAAAATTAGAACTAATTTTCAACTTAACTCGTGGTCTGAAAATTGGGGAGTATTATATCCTGTCATAACAGAAGTGCTTGGACATAGTAATACAGAATCTACCAGACACTACATTCGTATCGATACAGAATCTTTGCGGCAATGTGCTTTGGATGTGCCATTGGTTGATCCTCTTTTTTACTTGCAAGGAAAGGAGGATTTTTTTTATGAATAATAAAGATTTTTGGAGCATATATGCTCCTTATATAACTGATTTTGTAACCTTAAAACGAAGTCTTGGTTATAAGTATAAAGTTGGCGAGGGAATACTTTCTTTGTTCGATAAATTTATTATCGAACAAGGCGAAACAACAATAGGCTTATCTAAAGAACTGGCTGATAAATGGTCTATAAGAACTAATAATGAATCGGAACTTACCCGTTACGGAAAAGTCGTTTGTATAAGTCAATTTTCTGACTACCTGCGTAGTTTGGGAGTAAAGTCGTATATACCTCAGTTACCCAAATATACGGATTCAACTTTCATCCCTCACATTTTCTCTTACGATGAAATGAATGCCCTGTTTAAAGGCAGTGACAATTTAAAATTGCGACTAAGGGCTATGGAATCTTCAATGTTTGTAATGCCATGTTTGCTTAGAATGTTATATGCTACTGGAATCAGAATTGGTGAAGCTTTATCCTTGAAAAATAAGGACATAAAAATAAACGATAAATATCTCGTTTTAAGGGAAGCAAAAAACGGAAAAGAAAGATTGGTGCCATTTTCCGATACGCTTGCAAATGTATGTCAGGATTATTTGGAACACAGAAACAAACTTCCGGTAATTGATATAGTCAAAGAAGACAACCCTTTTTTCGTGACTCTGAATGGAGGTTATTGCAGCCACCGTGCCATTTATAGTTGGTTCCGGAAAATACTTAAATTGTCAGGAATCCCGTTTACCGGTAACCGTCATGGACCAAGGGTTCATGATATCCGTCATAGCTTCGCTTGTCACTCTTTCGTAAAGCTTTCTGATGAAGGGATGGACCTGTATTGTTCATGGCCTTATCTCTCAACTTACCTGGGACATCAATCACTTGAATCAACAGAACGGTATGTTAGGTTAACCGCTCAAATGTATCCTGAGTTGTTGAAGAATGCTGCCAGGTTGAATGTAGATGTCCTTCCGGATATTAATAATGATGACCCATATACGACGCTATGAAACAGCCATCAGATTTTTCCAAATATATATCAGGCTTCCTGGCTAATTATCTTACAAATGAAAGGGGGGTAAGCAAAAATACGATAAAGTCCTATAGTTACTCATTTATCCTGTTCATCAATTTTATGGATGAAGTCAGAAAAATACACATCAACAGGTTATCGCTAAAGGATATAACCAAAGAGGTGGTTGTTGAGTTCCTTGATTGGATCCAGAGTAATAGAAAATGTAGCGATTCTACACGCAATCAGAGATTGGCTGCAATATCCTCGTTTATCAAATATGTTGAATACATGAATCCTGCTGCGTTGTATGATTGCCATCAAATATTATCTATACCAGCGAAAAAGACCGAGAAAAAGCTAATAAGCTATCTTACCATTGAAGGCGTCAAACTTTTGCTTCAACAACCTATCGCGGTTAAAGGAAAAGGACTACGAGATCTGGCTTTATTGTCACTCATGTATGAAAGTGCTGCAAGAGTGCAGGAAATATCGGATCTCACCCCATCCTCATTACAACTTGATAGCAAACCATACAGAATAATATTACATGGAAAAGGGAATAAAAACAGAACAGTCCCTCTTCCCGAAAAAGAAGTACTAATTTTAAAGCAATACATGAATCAGTATGAACTTTTTAGTAGGGAAAACAATCAAAAACCACTGTTCCCGAACAATCAGGGACAAAAAATGACACGAAACGGGGTGAATAATATCCTGGAAAAACATGCAGAGAAAGCTAAAGAGAAAAACAGGGCATTAATACCGGATGGCCTGAGTTGCCATTCCCTGCGCCATTCAAAAGCTATTCATCTGTTAGAATCTAAAGTTGAATTGATACATATAAGAGACTTTTTAGGCCACAAGTCCGTGATAACAACAGAAATCTATGCCAGGATGAATCCGGGATATACTTTCGAAGCAGTAAAAAACGCTTATAAAAACATTACAACAGATGAGATCCCGATTTGGCAAGGGAATAATAATCTACTTGTTATGCTGAAGGAACTTGCAAAATAGAACAAATTATTATGCGAAGTAAACAGACATTAAGGCTGGGATAAGTACATGTTATTCAATGCGTATGGCTGAATTACTTCGCATAATAAAAAAGTTATGATAATCTGCGATTGTACTGTCGTCAATGATTTCATACCATTGTTTTACCGGCAGTTGGGAAAAAGGTGGGAAGATGAACCTTTCCCAAATAATATTGACGCATGGACAAATGGACTTCATCTTGAAGACAAACAATAGGCAGTTGATGAATGCAATTTAGCGCTAAATGGAGAAAAAGAATTTAACACAACATTCAGAATTGTTCATCCGAATGGTACAATTCTACATTTAAAAGCTGACGGACTAGTTATCAGAGATTCTGAAAATAAGCCTGTTCGCATGATTGGAATTAATAAAGACATTATAGAACGCAAGCTGATGGGGAAGACTCTTGAAATCAGCGAAAGACCTCACATGAGTATTGGCAACCTAACACCAAATCATATTCATCATTCAAAAACAACTATAAAAACAAAAAAATTATGGAAAAACTATTATCAGAAAAAAGAAATTGGTGTAAATCAATTTCAGGATTAAAAATTAATTGTAAATTTATAGTAGGATTTAAGGATTAACCTGTAAACTTTTTTTAGGACGAGTCAAATCATGAAAAAACAACCCAAAACTCAAACCAGGAATCCGAAGCCGACGGATGCTGCAGTCAGGATCACCAACAGCTTAAAACGCGGCCAGATTCATGTCATCGGCATTGGCGCATCAGCCGGTGGCCTGGAGGCATTGGAACAGTTTTTTCAAAACATGCCCGGCAATACAGGGCTGGCAGTTGTGGTTATCCAGCACCTCGATCCCAATCATACAGGCATGTTGCCCGAGCTGTTGCAACGAACAACGCCCATGAAGGTTTTTCAGGTAACCGACGGGATTAAAGTGAAACCAAACTGCGTTTATGTGATCCCGCCCGCCAAGAGCATGTCGCTGCTCCGTGGTTCGCTGCATCTGTTCGATCCGGTTGAAACGCGCGGCCTGCGTTTGCCTGTTGACATTTTCTTCCGCTCATTGGCCGATGACCAGGGGGAAAAGAGCATCGGTTTGATCCTTTCTGGCATGGGTTCCGATGGCAGCCAGGGGCTGAAAGCCATCAAAGCAAAAAACGGCATGGTGCTGGTACAGGATCCCGTTTCGGCCAAATTCGATGGCATGCCCCGCAGCGCCATCGATGCCGTAGCGGCCGATATTATTGCGCCAGCCAATGAATTGCCCGGGAAACTGATTTCTTTTTTGAAGTTGAATGCGCCACCTAATCCACCACCCGATCTTGATGGTAAGATAAAAAGCAGCATTGATAAAATTATAATACTGCTCCGCGAACAAACGGGCCACGACGTTTCGTTATATAAAAAATCCACCTTGTTTCGCCGGATAGAACGGCGAAAAAGCGCGCACGAAATGGCGTTACCAGCTTCTTTCGCGATGCTGCCGTATGGGAAAAACTCAGAGACCAGGTTCTCCCTGAGTTTTTCAACAATCTTCCCGACGGATATGCGCTGCGTGCATGGGTTCCGGCTTGCTCAACCGGCGAAGAAGCATTTACACTGGCCATTACGTTTAAAGAGGCATTGGAAAAGGTCAAACATCGCAAAAACCTGACATTGCAGATATTTGCCACCGATCTCGATGCCGATGCCATCGAAATTGCCCGCAAAGGGCATTTCCCTAAAACCACTGTTGCCGATGTGTCGCCTGGGCGAATCGCCCGCTTTTTTACTGAGGAAGGAGACGGCTATCGCCTCAATACCTCCATACGCGAAATAGTGGTATTTGCTACCCACAATGTGATCAGAGACCCGCCATTCACCAAACTCGACATCCTTTCATGCCGCAACATGCTCATATACATGGAGCCCCAAATGCAAAAAAAACTCGTGACCCTTTTCAATTACAGCCTGAATCAGGCTGGTATTATGATCCTGGGCACCGCCGAAACCATTGGCGAACAAAACGAGGGATTTGAAGAAATCGATACCAAACTTAAAATTTATCAACGATCCGTAACCCTTCCGGGGCACGAAATCTCAGATTTTTCCAGTTCATTCAATTCTGTGAAAGCAGCCGCAACCAAACAACCAAAGCCATCCGAAGTTGCCGGAAATATTCAGACCATTGCAGATCAGATTATACTTCAGCGCTTTGCACCGGCCAGTGTGCTGGTAAACGTTAATGGCGACATCCAATACATCACCGGGCATACCGGCAAATACCTCGAGCCGCCTGCCGGAAAAGCAAACTGGAACATCCACGCCATGGCGCGCGAGGGACTGAACCACGCGTTGCCGGGTGCATTTCGTAAAGCATTGCAGAATTTCGATGTTGTAATTCTGCGCAACATCAAGGTCGGAACCAACGGAGGTACGCAGTTTGTTGATGTTACGATTCAACGTATCGAGAACCCCCAGGCAGTCAGAGGCATGATCATGGTCGTTTTTACCGATGTACCGGACAGCCTTTTCCCCCCGGATGCGGCCAATCCAAAAGCAGGTAAAAGAACGACAGGGGCGCGGCACAAGGAATTGGAATTTGCACTGCAACAAAGCAGGGAAGAAAATCGGGGCATTCGCGAAGAGATGCAAACATCGCAGGAAGAGCTGAAATCGACCAACGAAGAACTGCAATCATCCAACGAGGAGTTTCAATCCACAAACGAAGAGCTTACCACATCCAGGGAGGAGATGCAGAGCATGAACGAAGAGATGCAAACCATTAATACTCAATTGAAAATTAAATTAAGCGAGTATCTGCTGTTGAATGATGACATGAGAAACATGTTAGACAACACCGATATAGCCACGCTATTTCTTGATAATGAACTGAATATTAGCAGATTCACACCCATGGTGGCCAGCTTATTTAAAATACGCAACACTGATATTGGCCGGCCTTTTACCGACCAGGTCACCAATCTGGAATACCCCGCTATAAAGGACCAGGCGAGGCAGGTAGCCAAAACCCTTATTCCTTTCGAAAACGCTATTGCCACCAACGACAATAGGTGGTTTAAGGTTCGCATCATGCCATACCGTACCACCGACGACCGCATCAACGGGCTTGTGATGACTTTTGCCGATATTACCTTGTCGAAACACCTGGAGTTTGCCCTTCGGGAGACGGGAGCGATGCTGCGTTCATTCATTCACAAAGTATCGGGTGTTGTGATCGGAATGTCGTCAGATGGGAAAGTTATCGAATTTAACCCCGAAGCCGAAAAAGTTTTCGGCCGAAAACGCACCGCCGTTATGGGGAAGAAATATGTAGATTTGTTCATCCCGGAACCGGCACGTAAAAAAGTAGAAGCTGATTTGCAAAAATTACTGACAGGCGCTAAGCCCAACCGCTTTGAGAACCTTGTAAAAGCTGCTAATGGCAAGCAGCTCAACATTGAATGGTCGGCACATAAACTGTTTGATGAAAAAGGAAAGCTGACGGGAATTATTACCATTGGTGAAAATATTACAAAGAAGGCAACAGACAGTAGGAAATAAATTTAATACGTGTATTGAATAAAAAAGGCTATATTTGTTCAATAGAATAGATCATCATGATAAAAAGTATTATCAATCAGCAACGGGAAGAGCGAGATATACTGCTGAATCAGCCATACATCGACCGGGTTGACGCTGCTTTGATTGCCAATTACCTGACCACGAAGCTGATAAAACTGATTACCGGTCCGCGAAGGGCAGGCAAATCGGTTTTTGCGCTTCAAATGCTGAAAAGTCAAAATTTCGCGTATCTCAATTTTGATGATGACTTGCTTCTGAAACATTTCAATGAAGATGCCGTAATCCAGGTATTAAATGAGGTTTACAATGGTTTTAACTACCTGCTGCTCGATGAAATACAAAATCTGCCAGGTTGGGAATTATGGATCAGCAAATTATACCGCCGGGGTGTTAATCTGGTTGTTACCGGCTCAAATGCGAAACTCCTTTCGCACGAAATAGCCTCCTCCCTCACTGGAAGGTACGTACAAATCTCTGTTTTCCCATTTAGTTTTGCAGAGGTGCTGCGTTTTAATCTTATTCCCATACCCGCGCAAGAGGAATTGACTCCATTCAAAATTGGAAATATCCTGAGCCAATTGAATACCTATATGCTCCAAGGTGGGTTTCCTGAGACTGTTTTGAATCCAGCAATTTTAAAAAACTATCTTTCTGCACTTTTCGATTCAATCCTGCTTAAAGATATTCTCAAACGGTTTCGCATCCGTCAGACGCAGCAACTTTACGACCTGTCGAACTATTTATTGTCAAATTTTACAAACCTGTATTCCTGCAATCAACTAAAAACAGATTTGAATTTTAACAGTGTGGCAACGGTGCAGAAATTTGTTGGCTACCTCGCGGAACCCTATCTTTTTCTCAGTCTCCCACGTTACAATACCAAAATTAAAGCGCAACAAAAATCACATAAAAAAATTTATGTCATTGACAATGGTTTTATTAAAGCACATTCCTTTGTGTTGTCTCCCAATTATGGAAGATTACTCGAAAACCTTGTCTTTGTTGAATTACTGCGGCGAAATTATAGGCCCGGATCAGATTTGTTCTATTATCGAACCCGCAACGACAGAGAAGTTGATTTCATCCTTCGTCAGGGACATTCAGTATCGCTGTTAATCCAGGTTTGCCATGACATGACAAACGCCAAAACCAGGAAACGTAAGATGGATGCCATGACAGAAGCATCCTTGGAACTGGCCTGTAACAACTTGCTAATCATTACCTGGGAACTGGAAGAAACAATCACAAAAGGCGAAATTAGAATACAATTGGTCCCCGCCATTAAATTCCTCCTCTATCCATCTTCATATAACATTGTAAAAGATCTTGAAAACCCATGAACATTGCCTTTTGCCTAAAACACCAGCGTAATGATTAAAAAAACATCCCCCGAATCCGCAATCCTTCGCCAGAAGGCAGAGGAATTGCTGGATAAGAAGTCTTCAAAATCAGGTTCACCACCCAGCTGGCAAAAGAGGCTGAAAAGCTTACTGCCGAAAAATATGTGGCGCTTTATGACTTTACGGGGTTGGAATGGCTAAGGAGGCCATCGGAAAGTTGTTCAGGATTGAAGAAAGCATCTCGACCCTTGGCACCCAAGATGAGAAAGGGACTGGTTTGGGGTTGATTTTGTGTAAAGAATTCGTGGAGAAACATGGCGGTAAGCTATGGGTAGAAAGCGAGGTGGGAAAGGGGAGCAGGTTTTATTTTACGGTTCCGGGGAGGTAGGAGGCAATAGGCAATGGGCAGAAGTATTTTGATGAACATTAAGTTGACAAAGTGTATCTTTGTTATCCTAATACTTTTAAAATGGAATTCTTAAACAGAAACAGAGAACTTCAGCAACTCGATCAGTTTCTCAGGCGCGAAAAACCTGTCTTTATTGTCATATACGGAAGGAGGCGCTGCGGCAAATCGAGGCTGATACAACAGGTATTGCAGAAAGGGGATGTTTACTTTAAGGCCGACCGGCAGGCACCGGCCCTTCAGCGGGAACAATTGGTGCAAACCATTGCAGATAACCTGGATGTGCCGTATGATGCCACTTTTCGTAGCTGGGAATCGTTGTTAATTGATCTGAACAGGATTTTGAAGCCATCCCAGACACTTGCTATCGATGAATTTCCTTACCTTCTGAAAAACGACCCTGCACTAACCAGTATTCTGCAACGGTTGATAGATGGCCATAAACTTCATTACAACCTGATTATTTGTGGTTCTTCACAAAACACCATGAGCAGAATGGTGCAAAGTGGAAATGAACCATTGTATGGCAGGGCCGATGTGATCATTAAAATAAGACCTTTGGCAGCAGGGTGGATACAGGAAGGCTTGCAGCTTTCGCCTGAAGAAAGCATCCGGGAGTATGCCGTGTGGGGAGGAATACCGCGTTACTGGGAACTCCGCAACGAATACAAAGACCTGGCCACGGCATTGCTGCATTTGTTTTTCAGCAGGGATGCGATTCTGCTGGATGAGCCATTACGATTATTGTCAGACGATTTGCGCAGTGCAGTTCAACCTTATACCATCCTCACCATGATTGGCCAGGGTGTGCATCGTCCATCTGAAATTGCTGCAAGGTTAGAGAAGAGTTTATCGGGGCTCGCCGATTCTTTTCAAAAACTGATCGAACTCGGATTTATCAGGAGAGAAATTCCTTTTGGCGAAAGTATCCGTTCATCAAAACGAACCTTGTATAAAATCGATGATCCTATGATGGCCTTCTATTTTCGGTTTGTTTTGCCCAACAAACAACGGATCGAAATGGGGTTGGGAGAGCAAGCGCTGAGCCAGGTACTTCTGCATCTTGATGAATATGTTGCCGGCGAATGGGAATATTTATGCAGAATGGCTTTGCCGTTGCTTGAAATACAAGGCAAACAATGGGATATTGCCAGCCGGTGGTGGGGAACCGGTAAAGATGGCAAAGAAACAGAACTCGATGGAATTGCATTGTCAATTGATAAAACCCATATCCTGTTTTCTGAAGCCAAATGGACACAAAAATCAAATCCTGTAACCGCCCTCATGCAATTGAACAATTCTATCAATAACTGCAGAAAATTTGCTGATGCAACCGTTGTGAAATTGTTATGTAACAGAGTGGCAGTACCATGTTCAGATGATATGATGGTTGTATTGCCTTCCGATATTTTAAAAGTATTGAAATGAGTTCAAACCCATTGCCTATTGCCTGCTGCCTATTGCCTATTGCCTAAAACACCAGCGTAATGATTAAAAAAACATCCCCCGAATCCGCAATCCTTCGCCAAAAGGCAGAGGAATTGCTGAAAAAGAAGCTGGCAAAAGAGGCTGAAAAGCTTACTTCCGAAAAATATGTGGCGCTTTATGACTTTGCGCCATCGGGGTATTTTACACTTTCCGGCGAAGGTGTTATTGTTGAGTTGAACCTCGCCGGGGCAAAATTGCTTGGGAAAGAACGCCGGTATCTGAAAAACACAAGGTTGGTGACTTTTATTTCCGACGATGCAAAGTCAGTCTTCAGCATCTTTATCCAAAAGGTTTTTACAAGTGCAAATCAGGAAACCTGCGAAATCGCTTTTTCAACAACGAATGTATCGCCGGTTTATGTCCAATTGACCGGTATTGCCACCGAAAACAGAGAACAGTGCTTGCTAACAGCATTTGATATTACCGCTCGCAGGCAAACTGAGAAAGCGCTGCTTGAGAGCGAAGAGCGGTTTCAAACCCTGTTCAATAAAGCACCGCTGGGTTATCAATCTCTGGATTTTAATGGAAATTTTATCGAAGTGAACCAGCAATGGCTGGAAACGCTGGGTTATACCCGTGGAGAGGTGATCGGGAAGTGGTTTGGCGATTTTCTCGCACCGGCATACCAGGATGCCTTTCGGAACCGATTTCCGATTTTCAAGGAGCGAGGCCAGATTCGCAGCGATTTTGAGATGGTTCACAATAACGGCAGCATCCTGGTCATTGCCTTCGACGTAAGAATCGGCTATGATGCAGCCGGAGCATTCAAGCAAACCCATTGCATTTTGCAGGACATTACTGAGCAAAAAAGGTGGGAAGATGAACTCATCAAAGCCAAAGAAAAAGCAGAAAAAAATGAAAACGATCTTAATAAAGCACAAAATATTGCTCACTTAGGCAGCTGGTATTTAGACCTGGCAACAAATCAGGTGGTTTGGACGGAAGAATTATATAAAATGTATGGATTTGACGCAGCGCTCCCGGTTCCTCCGTACACCGAACACGTGAAGCTGTTTACACCGGAGAGCTGGGAAGCTTTATCAACTTCCTTAGCAAAAACAAGAGAAACGGGAGTACCTTATGAGCTTGAATTGAAAACTGTGAAAAAAGATGGCAGCAATGGCTGGATGTGGGTACGTGGGGAAACGGTTGCCGACGCAGTTGGTAAAACCATTGGACTGTGGGGAGCTTCCCAGGATATTACCGAACGCAAGCGTGCGGAGGAAGAAGTGAGGGAAACCGATAAACACTTTCACACCCTTGCCGATTCGGGGCAGGCACTCATCTGGACTTCGGGCATTGATAAAAAATGTAACTATTTCAACATCCCATGGCTAAACTTTACCGGCAGGAGCATTGAACAGGAAATGGGCGATGGTTGGGCAGAAGGCGTATACTCCGACGATTTGCAGCGTTGTTTTGAAATATATGTTGGCGCATTCGACCGCCGCGAAAAATTTAGCATGGAATACCGCATAATGCATGCCAGCGGAGAATACCGATGGATTCAGGACGATGGCACACCACGTTACAACAGCAATGACGAATTTCTCGGCTATATCGGGCATTGTCTTGATATCACCGAGCGCAAGCATGCCGAAGAGGCGCTGCAAATCAGTAATACCAGGTTTGATTTGGCTATGGCCGCCAGTATGGATGGAATTTACGACTGGAACCTTGTCACGAATGAAATTTATTATTCTCCCGGATGGAAGGGCATGCTGGGCTATAAAAATGATGAATTGCCGAATGATTTTTCTATTTGGGAGAATCTAACAGAACCAGAAGATGGAAAAAAATCCTGGGAAATGCAGCAGGAATTGATTCATAAGCAGCGCGACCGTTTTGAACTCGAGTTTAAAATGAAACATAAAGACGGGCATTGGGTTGATATTCTCTCTCGCGCTGGAGCAATTTTCGATGAAAACAACAAAGCAATCAGGATTGTGGGTACCCACGTGGATATTTCGCAACGCAAGCAGGCAGAAAAAGCATTGCGTCAGCGCGAAACCCTGCTCAATAAGATCTTCGATGTGCTTCCTGTGGGTCTTTGGCTGGCAGATAAAAACGGCAATCTGTCTCGAATCAATTGCATTAATTTCGGGTTGGCGAAATGTCCATCGCCTCACAACAGAATCTGGGTATTCGGCACGCAGGATAAGGAGC
>JBBQBC010000126.1:0-11552 GCA_038317155.1 Bacteroidales bacterium | reverse complement strand
TACTCTAATTTGTAATATATATAGTTAAAGTAATGTAATAAAGCTAATTATAAGATTACAAAAAAATTACAATCCGGAAAAAGAATTGTAATTTCCGCCAATCTGTAATTTTTTCTCACCCTCAATTCTCTGTTTTGCCTTAATATTACAAACACCCTCAAATTTGTAACCCCAGGCATTCAGCACTATTCAAAACCGTTTATTATCTAATTTTAATTTGTAATCGCCTTAAATACAATTATTTAAATTCAATATCTAACCTTCATTACAAAAAATCATCAATTTTCAAGCTTCATTTAAAGGCATCATAAATTTTAGATTTTCTATAAAATATTTCCTGGATTGAAAAACTATTTATAATTTTGCTTCAACATCATCAAGACTCCTTCAGTGGAGACCAACCGAGCGGGAACGCCGCGGTGGTAAAGAGATGAGGGCATTCAGGCCAAAACAGTTCCAATATTCCCCTGAAATTCTCTTCTTTCTTGATGGTTTAAGGATTCATTCATTAACCTAAAACCATTAAACATGAACTACCAATTTACATCAGAATCAGTTTCTGAAGGTCATCCCGACAAGGTCGCCGACCAGATCTCCGATGCCATCCTGGATGCATTCATTCAGATCGACCCAAACGCAAAGGTCGCCTGCGAATGTCTCATCACTACCAACCACCTGGTTATCGCCGGCGAGGCAAAGGCAATCCATACTGAGCAGATCAGCCCGGTAGAAATTGCCAGAGAAGTTATCAGAAACATTGGGTACAATTCCATCGAAACAGGTTTCGACTACAAGCTGGCCAATTACACCATGCTTCTTCACGAACAGAGCCCTGAGATCAATGAGAGTGTAAGCAGCGGAGGCGCCGGTGACCAGGGGCTTATGTTTGGCTACGCGTGCAATGAGACCACGGAGCTGATGCCCATGCCCATAACCATTGCCCACAGGCTTATGAGTGAACTGGCATCTTTGAGAAAGAGCGGGAGTCTGCCCTGGCTGAGGCCCGACGCGAAATCCCAGGTGACCGTCAGCTATGAAAACGGCAAACCCGTTGGTGTGGAAAAAGTAGTCATATCATCGCAGCACAGAGAAGGCATTTTGCAAAATCAGATCAGGGAAGCCCTCATCGGAGAACTTATACTACCTGTTCTTTCAAACTATTTTCCAGACGGAAGACCGGAATTCCTCATCAATCCGTCGGGCAGCTTTACCATCGGAGGGCCGCATGGCGATACCGGCCTCACCGGCAGAAAGATCATCGTGGATACGTATGGTGGAAGCTGCCCCCATGGCGGCGGCGCTTTCAGCGGAAAGGACCCGAGCAAGGTTGACCGCTCTGCCGCCTATGCCGCGCGCTATGTTGCCAAACATGTTGTTGCCTCAGGCATTGCCGAACGCTGCACCCTTCAGGTCTCCTATGCCATCGGGAAGGAAGACCCGACATCCCTGTATCTCAATTTGCACGGCACTGGTAAGGTTAATGACGTAAAACTCGCCTCCGTTGTCAGGGAATTGTTCGACCTGAGGCCCAACGGCATTATCAGAATGCTAGATCTTAAGCGCCCCATATATCTGCCCACTGCAACCTGTGGCCATTTTGGAAAAAAGAATCTGCCATGGGAGATTCTGGACAATAAGATCTTACGGCAACTTCAGCAGCTTTTAGCCTGAAATTCCACTGGGAATCTTATCAGCCATCAAAACATTCACAAATTAATTCACTCAAAATGGATGCAAATGATCTTGTTGATTCAATCATCAGCGAACGGAAAGGTACCGGAATCCGCAGCAGCAGCCCAAGGTACTATGTTTGGGAGAATGGTCGTTTATGGCTTATTGGATAGATTGGAGCCGAAGTATCAGGCAAAAAGTAGAAGAAAACAAAGAAGAGGGAGAAAGTTAAATATAATGGGCTGCCATAACCACAAAGCATAAAAAGTCACATAAATCGCAAAAAGTAAAACGAATCTATGTTATCCTAAATTACAAATCGGAACCATACAAAAAGAAAAAATTTGTAGTACACAAAATGGATGTCAAAAATCTGTATTTTGATGATATTCAAACAAAACGGTCGGATTAGCTGCAATGTGGGTTAAAACACAATAACAAAAATCGAGAACACTGCCGGACTGATTATTTCATTCTCAAATCTTAGGTTTACATGATCAAAAATATATTACATTACTTTCTAAAGGCAAAAACCGGGAGGCAAAAAGTATGATCCTCTCAGCTCCGTCAAACTGGCAGCCGGCTGAATGGTTTAACCCGGTACTGGATCAACATGTTCCGGAACTGGCCGATAAAATTGCTAACATGAACGCTGATTCGGCTGTTAATACGATGAGGATGAGGGTGATGTAAGGATTGATAGATATTTCTTTCACTATATTGTTCTAATACTTACTTTTGTGCAGAATCAATAACAGTATAACAAAAAACGATTCTAAATTAGTACTAAAATAACACTATTTTAGAAAATAAATGAAATATTGGTATTACATTTGTGTCTACTTTTGATTTTTATCAACTCATAATGTTGAATATGAGCGAATTGTTGAATAGGTCGCGCTCAAACAAAACAGCAGCAGGATTGTTAATTGCAAGCAAAGAGTATGCTCCAAGTATTCATTGTTCATATTATAGCTTCTTACAAACTGCTCAGCATATAGTTCTTGTTACACAAGATAAAACAATGATTGATCTTATTCGGGAGCAAACTGTTGGTAAGAATAGACCAACATCGCATGTTGCAATAAAAAATGCTTTAGTAAGTTTGATTAGAAGAAAAGATCGATTAGGAATGCCTCAGTTTGTTAAAGAATTCGAAATATTAAAACAACAAAGGCAAAGTTCAGATTATGGATTAGAAATTATTACCGAAGATGATGCTGTAAATGCTCAAAGAAAGAGTGATGATTTGAAATCTAAACTTTTGAAATGGAAGTAATTATGAACCCAAGAGATTTTATTGCACAAGGTTTAACAATTTTATTACGTAAGTACCCCCTGTACACTTACAAATATTGGGCTGATACTGTGAATGGGAATCATTTTATTGAAGTGATACCTTCATCTTTCGAAAAAGATGAGAATTTTATCGAGGAGGAAATTCTCATAATTGATGAATTTGCAAATCAGTACATGTATGACAGTATTGCCTTCATTACTAATGAAGATAAAGCCACTCTTAAAAGTCTTACATTTATTGAAGAATTCTCTATTACGCCTTCCTGGTTTGACTTAGTCGACAATTCAATTCATCAAGAATATTCAAAAGATATCAATTACAAGAAGTCTGAATTCAAAGATTTAGATTATAACTATGCACTTGCTGCATGATTTTTATTGAAATGAAAATACCAAAATCAAATTTTTCACTGCTTGAATTTTTAGTTGAGAAGTCAAGCATTTCCAGAAAACCGTTAAACAAAAAAGGAAAACTAACCCTTGTGATACATCCTTCCGGAACCATTGTTAAATCAAAAGACTTATTCCAATTAAAACTTATTGTTGAGGCTAGTGAAGACAATGATAGATTTCGGGCTAATGTAACTGCTATTGGAATATTTTCATTCAAAAACATAAAGGATAAAAGCTCTTTATTAACATACTTTCTTATAAATGCCCCGGCATTAATTTTTCCATATGTTAGGTCATACATTTCCGCTCTTACAGCTCTTTCAGGGATGGAGTCGATTAATTTGCCAACTATCATGATTGCTGGATTGCATGAAGAACTCAAGGCAAATATTGAAGAAATTGATTGAATTAATTAAATTTTAACTACTTCCTGTAACACGGGTACGAAAAGTGGTTTTTTTTCTTTTCCAACAATTGATTTTTACCCATACCGTTACCCCTTTAAAATAATAAAGCCCGTAAATCAATGATTTACAGGCCTTGTGTGTGGAGCGTAGGGGAGTCGAACCCCTGACCTTTAGACTGCCAGTCTAACGCTCTAGCCAACTGAGCTAACGCCCCGCTTATTCAGAGGGATTGCAAATTTATAACTTTTTCCTGATTACAAAAGAAATATTTTGCAATTCTTTTGCATCTTTGCAGTGTCAGGAAAAAGGTAAGAATATGGAAAATTTGCGTTTGTTTGTTGCTGTAAAAATTGAGCCACAAGAGCAGTTTACAACTACCTATAATTTTTTGAGACAGGCGTTGGACTTCAACATTATAAAATGGGTAGATCCTGAGAATATCCACTTAACGCTGAAATTCATTGGCAATACCAATCCCGACGAGTTACCCCAGATTCAGTCAGCTTTATCCAATGCCTGTGAAGGGTTAAAGCCATTTGAATTAACAATCGCTAAAACCGGGGTTTTCGGAAGTAACTATAGCCCAAAGGTAATCTGGTTTGGTATCGAACACAATGAGGTACTTCAACAACTGGCCCGGCAGGTTTCATCTAACCTCGAAACAGCCGGTATACTCGGTGACAGGCAAAATTTTGTCCCTCATCTCACCATCGGAAGGATTAGGGAGATAAGGGACAAGAAGTATTTTCAGCAACTGATGGGCAGGTTCCACGAAGTTGATATTCAAAAACAGTTTGTAACTGGTTTTACGCTTTTCGAAAGCCTGCTTTCCCGCGAAGGACCTGTCTATAATGTGATAGAAACTTACACGTTCTGAGTATCTAATTTGGGAATTTCAAGACCTTTTTCCTGAATCCTGTGTTTTTTCGATATCCTGATTTCAAGGATGTAATCCAGAATAAGCGCAATACCTCCGAATAGTGAAACTAAAGAGAAATACGCTGCTTCGCGGTCCATGGCACCGGTAGTGACGAGTATGTTGGCTATAATCAAACCTAAACCGACACCGGTAAATAAAAGACCATATTTTAACGATGAAAAATCGTCTGATTTTTTTTCGAAAGACATTGGATCCAGCCCGCGATCGAGCAATGCCATTCTTTCCTTTCGACGGATAATCAGGTAGAAGATGCCATAAATGGTGGCAAAAATAGTAGCTGGTATCAGAAAGTCGTTCATAGTTTTAGGTTTTAAAAGTTGTTGTTGGGTTCGTTGCATTTTTGACGCAGCATCGGTTTAATGGTTACACTATTTTTTTACTTCACGTTATAAAATACTGTAAATTAGCATTCCCGTTTCATATCTGCCTTTTTCGCCTTTAGGTATGTAACCGATTTATGGTGTCAGCGTCAAAAGATATAACAATGATCCAGCCCGACGACAACCAGCTTATACAAAAGGTACTTGATGGCAATACCGCTTTCTATACGGTAATTGTTGACAGGTATAAAGATCTGGTGTATTCGGTGGTGCTGAAAATTGTGAAGAATCATGAGGAAGCCGAGGAAACAGCCCAGGATACCTTCCTGAAGGCCTTTCATGCACTTTCCGGCTTCAAGCGTGAAGCGAAGTTCAGCACCTGGTTATTCAGAATTGCCTACAATACTGCTATTTCAAAAACAAGGAGAAAGCAACTTACAACCACGGCAATTGATGATAAAATGATTGAGAATTACAGCACTGATGAAATACAGGAAAACCTGGGACAACTTGATACAGAAGACCAGGTTAAGGTCCTTCAGAAAGCGATACAGATATTGGGAAACGAAGACCAGTTGCTGATAAATCTGTTTTACAGGAACAGGCAAAGTGTTGAAGAAATCGCATCCATCACGGGCCTTTCCGACGCAAATGTGAAAGTGAAACTGCACCGTATCCGTAAAAGGCTCTACGTTGAGATGCACACACACATGAATCCGGTTGTACCTCAGATTCGTAATTAATATTTAATTTTGCAGAAATGAAAACAAACCAGCATATAGAGCAACCCGAAGATCAGTTGTTATTCGACCTTTTCGGGAAAATTCCCCTGGAAAAAGCCCCGGAAGGCTTTACTGAAGGAATTATGCAACAGGTTTATTCGGGATATGAACCCATCCAGGAATCCGCTGAATACCGCAGACAAATGCTATGGGCTTATTTCGCGATAGGTGCCGCGCTGGTTATATTTATCATCATGTTCTTTGCTCAATTGCCCTTCCTTAAAATCAACTTCCCAACTGATCCCGGAAACCTGCGCAACCTGTTGAATGCCGGACTGGGATTTTTCGAAGGGTTCACGCGTCTGCTTACATATCTGAAAGGCTCTTCAACCATGCTGATCATCTTCTTTTCCCTTACCTTACTTCTTGTTGTTGAGCGCCTGTTCAGAAAGGGTATTTTTAATAACAATTTCCTTACTCTCTGAAATCAGTCCATGATCCCTGTTGAAATCAGACAGTATCTTACTACCTGGCTTCAGCATGAAAAATCCCCGTCAACGGGGATTCTTTCAAGCACACCGCTGGGTGGCGGATCAATCAATGAGACGTTCCGGATTGAAACCACTTCAGGCACTGTTTTCATAAAATACAACCTTGCCAAACGCTACCCGGGCATGTTTACCGCAGAAGCGAAAGGTTTACGCATACTTGAAGAAGCTGACTGTATTCAGGTACCAAAGGTTTTGCACTCAGACGAAATTGGAGAATATTCATTTCTCCTGCTCGGATACATTGAAAGCCAGGTACCGGCAAGTGATTTCTGGCAAAGATTCGGGCAAAAACTGGCTCTTTTGCATCACCACTCTTCAACTTCTTTTGGTCTTGATCACGACAATTATATTGGCTCAATAATGCAAATCAACAGAAACCATAAATCCTGGACGGAATTTCTTATTTCGGAAAGGTTAGAGCCAATGCTGAGTATGGCAATGGATATAGGTAAGTTGAATGGCCATGATGTCAGAAAGTTTGAAATACTTTATAAAAAACTGCCTGAAATCCTTCCGGTTGAGCCCCCTTCACTCATTCATGGGGATCTGTGGAGCGGCAATTTTATGGATGGTGATGATGGTAATGCGTGGATGATTGATCCGGCTGTATATTATGGGCACCGGGAAATGGACATCGCAATGAGCAAACTTTTCGGGGGATTTACAAAAGCTTTTTATGATGCCTACAATGATTCCTGGCCTCTTGAACCAGGCTGGCAGGGAAGGATACCGCTGAATCAGCTCTATCCTCTTCTTGTTCATGTAAACCTTTTCGGAGAAAGCTACAGCCAGCAGGTAAGACAAATTCTGAAAGACTTTCAGTAGAAAATTGATTGTCTATTAGTAGTGACCGATTAAAATTCTTCTACACTGAAAGAGATTCATCACTTCACTTCGTTGCGTTCTGAATGACAAGTATTTGTTTTTAATAAGGGGGAGGATTGGGGGTGGAAGGAAGTTCCGCTTCCTTCCACCCCCAATCCTCGATAAAATCTGTAAAACACTGTCTTTCTGAGAGAAGCGATGAGTCTCTTAAAATTTTCCGGTCACTACTAATTGCTTATCTTATTTCACTTTCCCTTCCCTGCGCTCTTCCCACAATTGCCTGAAATTTTTTTCGCTGATTTCTGGTAATTTCCTTCGTGGTCCCCAGGCTTTCGCGAACACTTTACCAAGAATCAGATTCTTTAACTTACTGCTGCCGGTATCCATCCATTTGCGGTTCAGCATAATAGTTTTCCATCCAACCATGGATACAGCATCGGAAACGGTATAATTCCGTTGTTTTACACTATCGTTACGATTATAAAGCAATAATTGGTGAATAGGAATCTTTACAGGGCAGACTTCGGTGCAACTGCCGCAAAGTGAGGAGGCAAAACTCAGGTGTTTGTAATCGTTCATCCCTTTGAGCCATGGCGTAATTACAGAACCAATAGGTCCTGAATAGGTTGTACCGTAGGCATGGCCTCCGATTGTTTTGTAAACAGGGCAGGTATTCAGGCAGGCTCCGCAACGGATGCAACTGAGGGCACTACGCTGGTGTTTCCGGGCAAGTACTTCACTGCGTCCGTTGTCTAACAGAATAACATACATTTCCTTTGGTCCGTCGGTTTCGCCATCCTGCCTCGGCCCGCTGATAATGCTGTTGTAAGCGGTTACATTTTGTCCGGTACCATGCGTAGCCAGCAGTGGCCAGAATAAATCAAGGTTTTTGAAAGAGGGAATGATTTTTTCAATCCCGACCAAAACAATGTGTACTCTCGGAAACGACATGCTAAGCAACCCGTTTCCCTCATTCTCGGTAACACATACAGAACCGGTATCCGCAACTATAAAGTTAGCACCGGTAATCCCAATATCGGCAAACAAAAACTTTTCACGAAGTAAATTTCTCACATAGGCTGTAATCTGTTCGGGCGAACTATCGGGTGACATTCCATATTTTTCGTGGAAGAGCTGGGCAACATCTTCTTTCGATTTATGCATGGCCGGTGTAACAATATGATATGGATGTTCTCCTGCCAGTTGTACAATAAACTCACCAAGATCTGTTTCAAGTGACTCTATCCCTGATTCCTCCAAATGTTCATTCAGCGCTATTTCTTCAGAAACCATGGTTTTTGATTTCACCACCCGTGTAGCTTTGTGGGCTGCCAGAATGGTGTCTATTTCACGCAGCGCATCAGTTGCATCCATTGCCCATAGAACCTTCCCACCATTTTTTTCAAAATTGGCTTCAAAATCCACAAGATTTTTTTCAAGGTCGGTGATTGCCCGGTACTTTAAATGTGCTGCCCGCTGTTTGGCAAGTTCCAGATTGGCATACTGCATTTTTCCGCGTTTCACAGCCTCATCGTACCGGTCAATATTAAAACCGATCTTTCGCCTGTGCTCATGATCAAGAGATTTAGCCCTTGAATCCAGCTTAAACTTGTTATAAATTTCTGTCATACTCAGTTATAACAGTTTAGAAATTTTATCAACCCGCCTTTGATGTCTGCCCCCCTCGAAATCAGTATTCAGAAACAATTTTACTGCTTTGATTGCTTCATCAAAATCGATGAAACGTCCGGGTAAAGAGAGTATATTTGCATCATTATGCCTTCGTGTAAGTTCTGCCTGCTCGCTGTTCCAGCATAAAGCTGCTCTTACACCCGGATATTTATTGACCACCATATTGACACCATTTCCACTGCCGCAGATTGCAACACCGCGTGAATATGTCCCATCATTAACTGCTTTCCCAAGTTTATGGGCAAAATCAGGATAATCCACACTTTCAGATGAATAGGTACCCAAATCAACCAAAGAAAAACCCTGTGATGTTAAAACTTTTACAAGAAATGATTTTAATTCAAAACCGGCATGATCACTCGCCAATGCCAAAGGTGTCGATTTATCCCACATTGTTAATAAGATTTAGTGACAAAATTAATCATAAAACCAGTTATTCAACGAATGGCTTTTATTATTAGTCACTTATAAAAAGTAAAATATGAAGCTAAAGATACAGTAGTTTAGTTCTCAGTTTCTTATATTTGTTAACAGCGCTTTGTTAATTGTGTTGAAATTTTGTTTGTAAATTCTGATAAACGGATGACATGAAAGGGTAAAGAATCAAATTCTCCAAACCATCTTTCAAATGCCTTTACTTGTCAGAAGAAATCAACTGTTCATCAACCGGACTAAAGATGATTTTTAAGAAAAAATGACTGTTGAAACAGTAATATCAAATGATTGTTAATAATGACAGAAGTATCTGAAAATAAGAAAATGAGGTAAAATAAAACTGTTGATAACCCGTTGACAAACTGGTAAACCCGAATAATGCAAGAAAAATATTCGGAAATTTGCTAACAGAGTTAACAGCTCTCATTAATAATAATGAATATTTAAATATTTTATTATTAAAAACTGAAAAGATGGAAGACCTTAAAATCATCCAACCGGATTTGACATCCGATGCTGAGTTGATTTCGAAAATAAAGAAGCTGCAAAAGGAAAAAAATGCGGTTATTCTGGCTCATTATTATCAGGTGCCTGAAATACAGGACCTTGCCGATTTTGTGGGAGATAGTTTACAACTGTCTCAACAAGCTGCCACCACAAATGCTGAAATTATTGTTTTTGCCGGGGTTCACTTTATGGCCGAAACTGCAAAAATATTAAGTCCGGACAAAAAGGTTTTGCTTCCGGATATGGAAGCCGGCTGCTCACTGGCCGACAGTTGCCCTCCGGAGGCCTTCAGAAGGTTTATTGCGGCACACCCTGGGCATAAGGTGATTTCATATATTAATTGCTCAGCGGCCGTTAAAACGTTGTCTGATGTTATCTGTACCTCAAGCAATGCCAAAATGATTGTAGAATCGTTTGCTAAGGATGAAAAACTGATATTCGCACCTGATAAAAACCTGGGTGCTTACATAAACAGCCTTACCGGACGAAATATGGTTTTATGGGATGGTAGTTGTCATGTGCACAACCAGTTGAGCGATGAAAAGGTACTGCAGCTTAAAATTGAAAATCCTGATGCCAAACTGATTGCCCATCCTGAATGTCGCGGACCCATATTGGCTTTAGCCGATTTTGTTGGTTCTACCGCTGCAATGCTGGAATACACAAAAACCGATTCAACCCGACGTTATATTGTTGCAACAGAAGGCGGCATCATTCATCAGATGAAAAAAGCATCACCTGGCAAGGAATTTATTGTGGTTCCTGCTGACGAAACCTGTTCTTGTAACGATTGTCCATACATGAAAATGAACACGGTTCAAAAATTGTATAAATGCCTGAAAGATGAAAAGCCTGAGATTCTTCTCGAAGTTGGAGTTGCTGACAGAGCCCGGAAACCGATTCTCAGGATGCTTGAAATTTCGAAAGCGGCAAAATTGATTAAATAATTCAGGGTCGTTATATTTGATTTGTTAATTTTACGAAATGCGAAAATTTGCTTTCTCTGCGGTTCTGCTTTTGTTTGCTTTTGTGTTGAAAGCACAGGATAATACGATCATCCCAAATGGCTACAATAAGTTTTTTCATCCCGACGGAAAAATTTCAAGCGAAGGGAGGATGCGTGATGGAAAACCCGACGGTTACTGGAAAACTTACTGGGAAAACGGTGTTCTTAAAGCCGAAGGAAACCGTAAGAATTTTGAGTTGGACAGTATCTGGAGTTTCTACAGTGAAACCGGGAAAATTATATTACAAATCAGTTACCTGAATGGTAAAAAAGAGGGCATCCGTCGCACTTTCCGCGAAAATGAAATGGTTGAAGAAAACTTTTCTAACGATGTAAAGCAGGGACTGAGTATTTTTTACTTTCCTGATGGGAAAATAATGCGCACGGTAAATTTCGAAAACGGACTTGAAAACGGACTTGCAAAGGAATATTCACCAGATGGCACTGTGATTACCCTGATTGAGTATCGAAGAGGATTTGTGGTTGACCGTGAAAATATTAACCGGCGCGACAAAGGCGGATTTAAACAGGGACGCTGGAAATTCTTTTATCCTGACGGGAAGGTGAAAACAGAAGGCACATTCAGGGATGACAAGCGCAACGGATATTTCAAAGAATACGACGACAAGGGAATGCTTACGGATATTGGCAAATATGTAAACGATGTGAGGCAGGAAGAAGCCCCGGAACTGGTAAAACTGGATGTCAGAACAGATTACTATTCATCGGGTAAAGTTAAAACCGTGGCCAGCTACAAAGGCAACACCCCTGAGGGGATCAGGCG
>JBBQBC010000125.1:0-11755 GCA_038317155.1 Bacteroidales bacterium | reverse complement strand
GAGTATTTAAGAAATCAGAAATCAGAAGTCGGAAGTCAGAAGTCGGAAGTCGGAAGTCAGAAGTCGGAAGTCGGAAGTGAGTAGTGAAGAGTTGTGTTTCGGAATCTCTATGTGCCTATGTAAATCTATGATCCTATGTGTTAAAAAGAAAGAAATGAGTAGTGAGTATTGAGTAGCGTGAAAAGTGATACATTCGGTCTGAGACCTGCAACTGGTAGTAACGCCAAATTTCCCGACCTGATGTCATCGAAGAATATTTATTAAAAAAACTTCAAAAGTAGGCCAAAGGTTGCTTTTGTTTTATAATTTTATGCCTTCGTAGAGTTTTGTACATTTCAACCTCCGGATGATAAAGGGATGACCCGGAAAAAATTTCTAACAGAGAAACAATTCAGCTATTTTGAATTTTATTACCAAAATAAGAATACTGCTTGGAAGGCATTTCCTGAAAAAGGAAGTTGCCAGGCTGCAGCGCAGGCAAAAAGCCGTAAACCTGGAAGCAGCCCGTGAAATAGGCATTCTTTTTAACATGGAGTCGGAGGCCGACTACGACAGGGTTAGCCGGTTTACCAGGGAACTGAACCAGGTGGGGAAAAAAGTCCAGGTGATTGGCTTGTATAAATACCGTAAACTCCCGCCTTATTATGCTCAGAAACTGGCTTACGATGTAATATTACCTTTAAACCTTGACCTGTTTTACAGGCCAAAAACCGATTTTGTGAACAGATTTATTGAGTTTGAATTCGATATGCTGATTGACCTTAGCACACCAAATGATTTTCCGCTCTATTACATTGCTTCACTTTCGAAAGCCGGATTTAAACTGGGTCGCTCATCAGGAGAAGATGATCAGCCTTACGATCTGATGATAGAAACCGAACAACTTATTGAAAGCGATGAATTGATCAGACAACTGATTCATTACACCAGCGCATTCAAATTCAATTGATATAAAAGAGTTTATACTTTTTATTAACCCTTGAAAAATATTAATATGGCAGTAAAATTTACCGGAACAGGGGTAGCACTGGTAACTCCATTTCACAAGCAGGGAACCATTGATTTTGGTTCGCTCGAGAAGCTGATTGAACACACTATAAGCCATGGAGTTGACTATCTGGTTGTGTTGGGGACAACCGGAGAAGCCGTAACACTTTCGAAAGATGAAAAGAACGCGCTCGTCAGTTTTGTAAAAGATGTTGTGAATAAGCGTGTTGCGATTGTGCAGGGTGCCGGCGGGTACAATACCCAGGAAGTGGTGAACCATCTGAGCAGCGATGACTTCGACGGCATTGATGCCATACTTTCGGTTACGCCCTATTACAATAAACCCACCCAGCGTGGACTTTACCTGCATTACAAACACATAGCAAGTGCAAGTCCGGTACCGGTTATCCTATATAACGTTCCGGGCCGCACAAGTGTAAATATGACGGCTGAAACCACCCTCGAACTTGCTGCTGAGTTTGAAAATATCATTGGTGTGAAAGAAGCATCGGGTAATTTCGGTCAGATTATGGAAATTATCAGAAATAGACCCAAGGGGTTTCTGGTGATTTCTGGCGACGATGCCATAACCATGCCTTTGATCGCAGCAGGTGCCAATGGCGTTATTTCAGTCGTGGCAAATGCTTACCCGCTCGCCTTTTCGAAAATGGTAAATGCGGCGCTTAAGGGGCAATTTGATGAAGCCCGCCGCTTACACTATCTTTTACTACCTTTTATCAATTCGCTTTTTGTTGATGGAAGTCCCGGAGGAATTAAGGCAGCACTCGAAACCATGAAATTGGTTCCCAATAACCTTCGACTGCCTGTAGTGAAAGTCAATAAAGCAACCCAAAACCTTATTACCGGCCTGATAACCGATTTAAGAGACAATGGAATTGAATGCTAAACCAACTATAACAAAACTATGAGAACTTTTTTTACACTTGCTCTTACTTTGGTGATTTCGGCTCTTTTTGCCCAGGTATCCGTTCAGAATGTTAATATTAACCAGGTATTTGGCCAAAAAAATGAAATTTACTTTGCTTTACCGGGTTCAGCGGCCGATGCGGCAACATTAACCAGGCTGATCAGCATTGACAATGTGCGCGGGGATACAATTTTCGCCTATGCCAACCGTAAGGAATTTGGCCGGCTGCAGCAAAACGGCAACAGGGAATTCATTTTACTGAAGCATCCGGGTACACTCATCGATCCGCCAATGACATCCGATCTTCGCCAGGTTCTCGAATGGAATTATTATCCGACTTACACGGCTTATGAACAGATAATGCAGCAATTTGCGACCGATTATCCCGATATCTGTTCACTTCAGACAATCGGCGTACTCCCAAGTGGCCGGAAACTGCTTGCCATGAGAATATCTGACAATGTGAACATTGAAGAGGATGAGCCGGAGTTTCTTTATACATCAACCATGCATGGAGATGAAACCACCGGATATGTTTTAATGCTTCACCTGATCGACTATCTGTTGACCAACTATAACACTGATCCCAGGATAACCAACCTGGTAAACAATGTTGATATATGGATCAATCCGCTGGCCAATCCCGACGGGACTTATGCGGGTGGGAATAACTCCGTGAACGGGGCTCAGCGTTACAATGCCAATTATGTAGACCTTAACAGGAATTATCGCGATCCTGAAGACGGGCCACATCCTGATGGCGAAGCCTGGCAACCTGAAACACTTGCTTTTATGGACCTTGCTGAAAATCACAGTTTCGTGATGTCTGCCAATTTTCATGGGGGCGCCGAAGTGGTAAACTATCCATGGGACACCTGGCCAAGGCTGGCGGCCGACAATAACTGGTGGGTACTCGTAAGCCGCGAATATGCAGATACCTGTCATGCCCACAGTCCTTCAGGGTACTTTACAGACCTTGACAACGGGATTACCAATGGCTATGCATGGTATACAACTGCAGGCTGCCGGCAGGATTATATGAACTACTTTCAACAATGCCGTGAGTCAACCATTGAGATTTCGGCAACCAAACTTGTACCGGCAATACAGTTGGTTAATTTCTGGAATTACAACTACCGCTCATTTCTGAATTATATTGAACAGACAAATTATGGTGTAAGAGGCATAGTGTCTGATTCAATTTCCGGCGTGCCAATTAAAGCCCAGGTTTTTATCAGTGGCCACGACCTGGACAGTTCTATGGTTTTTACCAGCCTTCCTGTGGGTAATTACCACCGCATGTTAAAGGCAGGAACTTATAACCTGACTTTTTTTGCCGAAGGATATATACCAAAAACACTAACCGGGGTTGTAGTAACTGACAAGGGCAAGATTCGCCGCGATGTAAAACTATGGAACGGATCGGCAATACCGGCATTTACATCTTCCGATACCATCACCCATGCCGGGGGGGCAATTCAGTTTAATGATGTCTCGGGTGGTAATCCAACCAGCCGCTTGTGGACTTTTGAGGGTGGTAACATAGTGACTTCAACTGAGCCCAACCCCACGGTAATTTATAATCAGCCCGGAGATTACAATGTGAGCCTTTATGTTACCAATGCGATCGGAAGCAATCAGCTGGTTAAACAGGACTACATTGCAGTTACACCCGATTATTTTATTGGTAATCTGAACCCGACTACCTGCTTTGCGAGATTATACGACAGCAACGGACCGGAAATGAATTACGGTTCAGGTGAAAGTCTGGTTTCCACTTTTACCTCAGCAGATGCTCAAAAGGTTCTCAGAATCAGGTTTACCAGTCTCGATATTGAAAATACTTCAGGTTGTACCAGTGATGTGCTCAGGATTTTTGACGGCCCTGACACAAATTCTCCGCTGATTCTAAGCCTTTGTGGCAATACCATCCCTGATGACATCCTGACAACCATTGTCGGTGGATCCGTAACTTTTTCATTTGAATCGGATGCAGTAAACAATTTCAGTGGGTGGGCTGCTGTGATCAGTTGCGACACGGGTGTCGGTATTCCTGAGCGGAAATTTACAGGAATAGATATTTATCCTAATCCGGTCAGAAATAAAAGTTTTGTGATTGAGTCGGATGCAACCATGAATTTGATTGAAATCAGCGATCTTACCGGCAGGATAGTTTACCGTGAGAACGTGAATACGAGCAGACAGCTTATTTCAGTAATTGAGCTTAAACCTGGTATTTACATTATAAACGCCACAACAAGCCGTGGACGGATAAGTGCCAAACTTCAGATAACCGGGGAATAGTCAATTTTAGCTGATTAGTTCCTGTTTAGTAGCTGGTGCGGAAAAACCAGCCAATAATCCTTATAACCTTTTCGCTTTTAGTCCGCATCTTATCTTCTGATGCGGACATCCTCGCTGTTAGTCCGCGTCTTATTTTCTGACGCGGACCTGCTTCCTCCGCTCACTAGCACTGTTTTTATTACATTCCTCATTCCCAACTGTTAGTCCGCATCTTATCTTCTGATGCGGACATGCTAACTCTGAAAAAGAAAATAGAACAATTATAGTATTGAATATCAGTACAGTAGAAAATTTAATTATCATTAATAATAATATGTGCGCGTCAGAAAATAAGACGCACACCAACCTTCAAATTAACAATTTGATTATAAACACATTCAGTCGGGAACGTCGCAACATTAAAATAACATGGGACTTTAGCTTTTCAGCAGACCACGGTTATAACCTGACCGGAAAATTCAGTCCAACCCTGTAAATAACCAGAATGATTATTGCAGCAGCTATCAGACTACCGCTTATTTTTATGGTCTTCGGGTTTTCATCGAAATAGGTGATCGGGAAACCTCCGCTACCGATAAACAAGGGCAGAATAACAATAACAGGAGTAATTATCCTGAGAAATTCATAATAACCCATTGGCAGTCTGATTGCTATAATAACAGCGGTACCAAGGATATAAGGCAATAAGGTCTGGTAAACCAGGAATGAACTTCTTTCGGTAGCTTCCATTTTATTGAAGTAACTGTTGGCCGAGAGCAAAAAAAGTTTTGCAACGCCAAATCCTGCGGCAGCAAGGACAAACACGCCAAGAAGGGTAACAATCAGTTTACCGGTATCGGTTATATACATCCATGTCAATACATGCCCGAAACCATCGCCAAGCAATGCACCGGCTACAGCAGAACCCAGTATAATGTTAATGCTGTGCACAAAACCCCACAGAAAGAAGACTTTGAACAATCCGTCGAACTCCCTGAACCTGATGGCAACCACGATCATGAAAATAGACAGGATCAGACATATAATCGGCCCGGCACTGTAAATGATCTTAACTGAGTCAAATGTCCAGGAGTACTTATAAACGAGAAAGGTTATCTCCGTATAATTAAATTCAAGGGAGTAATTGAAAATAACGGCTGCCAGAATTGTAAACGCCTGATAAACAATAAATACAAACAGGTACGATAAAAGGTAAAGTGCTGTGGAATTGGCTGTAATTGCGGTTTTGTCGGCTATTTTCATATACTGCTGTAAGGCAACCCTAATCTGTTCTCAGGTATGACTGAAAATTCTTCAGAGTTCAGATTTTAATTGGGCTTGACGATTAATACCACCTGATTTCAGGGTCAAAAGTACTGAAAATTAAAATAGTGGAATAGAGCTTTATAGGGATTAACCCTGAATGGGGTTAATTAATGGTTTTGCAACATAGAATCCGCAGGAGTATAACGCCATTCCTGCTCCGTTTTATCATATTTCAGATAGTTGTCAGGCCACTCAACAATAGCCGGATCGTAAAGAAATGGATCGAGGTGTTTGTTCTTAATGAGATATTTCATGATTTTGTGGCCATAAACCCTAAGCGAATCTTCAGGCATAATGGTGGTGTTGAATAGCTCTTCAAATTCAATGAGCCGCCTGCTGCCATATAACGAATTATCAATTTTGAATTTTCCGCCAACCCCGCGTAGATTGCCTTTCGGGGAGCGGGCAGGCCTGATCAGGTAGAAATAATGGGTATTATCAGGTGTAATGGAATAGTATTCAAATTTGAACCGTGCAGCATTTTTAATGTAGTATTTCCTGAATCCGGGATTGTGCCGGGTTTTATTATCTGCATTTGGCGGTTTCTGAAAAATGTAGGTAACCATATCGGTTAACAACGTATCTGCCTCATTGCTGTTAAGGTAGGTCCCCGGTGATAGGGGATCACGACTGCACCCGTAAAGTGCAAACAGGCCTGTCAGTATAACTGCAGATAAAATCCAGTGTCTGCTTGTGGTTTGGATATTCATGTTCGTGCAAAAATAAAAAAAGCCGGGAAAAACGCCCCGACTTTTATGAAATTCATTAATTTTTAGTAACGATAATCAACAGTGCTGGGATTCCATTCACACCAGCCTGCTGTCCAGTCTTCTGTATCAAAAGCGCCGGCGAAGGATACTTTCTGGAAGAAAGCACCGGCTTTTGGTGTATTGTTCCAGTTAGCGCCGTTAAGCAGCAATGAACCTGCATTCGGGGTAACCTTTGGTGAACCAAGATCGTAGATGCTCAGGTCTATGCCGGCATCCTGCCATTTGGTAAGTATCTGATTAGTGAATCCAACTGTATTGAACCAGGCATTGATTTCGAAACCGGGTGCGACATTGGCATCCACTTGTTTCAGCGGGCCATTGGTATTGGAGCTGCTTCCTCCCCAGTTGTTGTTACCCCAGCCTTCAACACCGGCAAGGATCAGGCTGCGGATCTGCAGGTCGCCGTCGAGTGCGTGCTGGCTCGAACCCGGTTTGGCATCGTCAATAAACAATCCATTTGGGTAACCGGTCATAAATGAGTTGTAAATGCTGATTGTGCTGTTGCGGCGAAGTTGTGCTGCATGCTGGAACTGAGCCTGAATGGCAGTTTCCGGCGCTTTCTTGGGCCCAATCAAAGTCATGTTTGCAAATACACTTTGTGTTAAAGGAGTAAGGTTTGAACCCGCGCCATCGTTATCCACTTCGAAACCATTCGAACCTGACTGATCGGCCAATGTGGCACCGCGTATTCCAAGACCGAACTGAATATTGCCGCTGTGGCCAAAATCCACATCAAAGTCATCATCGAGGCCACGATATGCCACAAGGTATTTTCCATTTACATTGCCGCCAAACCATTCAAAGGAATCGTCGAGTCCAAATGAACACTGAACATGCTCGATGATGGTTCCATTGCCAACGCTGCCCATGGTGAGCGAATTGACTTCCTGGTTGGGATTGATGGGAACACCGGCATATTCAATGCGCACATAACGTAAAATACCCGAGTTGTCGTCCTGTATATTGCCTCCGTGAAATCCGCCATAACCGCCTTCGAGTTCAATATCGTTGCCCTGGTTGTTAACTGCACGGCCACATAAAACTACACCACCCCAGTCGCCCGGCTCCCGGCTTCCAGGATCGCGTTCGGAAGTAAATACAATCGGGTTCTGGGCAGTGCCATCGGCAATTAATTTACCGCCCCGCTGGGCTATTAGTGTTCCTTTGCTCGCTCTTTCGCCGAAAATAACAGTACCTGGCTCTATCGTAAGAACGCCACCATCCTGAATACGTACAAAACCCTTCAGACGCCATATTTTATCAGCCGTCCAGGTTACATTTCCGGTGATATCGCCGGTTACATCAACAATCTCTTTAGCTGCAACGGCTGATACCGTTACCGCGAATGCTTTTACCTCCGATTCCCTGTCGCGTGAATCAACCGCCTCAAAGGTGAAGTTTAAAACTGAACCAACAGCCATTGAATTCTCAATGGTGTAGGTAAAGGTGTAGGTAATTGTTTTTTCATTGCTATAGTTGATGGTATTGTCAACTATGCCATTCTTATAGATTACCAGCTTCTTCAGGCCCTCGGGAGCGGCAATGGTAAGGTCGGTGCTCACCTGGTTTCCCTGGGTGTTTGAAGCATTTTGAACACTTAACGTGATAGAAGGAACAGCTCCTACAACTTCTTCGTCACCTTTGTTGGTGCAGGCTGTGAGCATTGTGGTAGCTGCTGAAAGCAGCATTAACAGGTGCCTTAGATTCATCATTCGGGCAAGGTTTTTCATAGTTTTTAATTTGTGTTTTACTTATTTGTTTTGATTCGTTAATTCTTTAATCAACTTAAATTCTGATTGTGCGACAAAATTATCCGGATCGTGTTAACTTACAATTAGATTAATATTAAGATATTGTTAAGCTATATTTTTCAGGAGCCTTTAGAATTTGTACGTTAATCCTAATGAATAAGAGGTGCCGGGATTGTATTTCTGGATGATCTGATCATGCACAATGTCAAACTTCTTATCCTGATTGGCATCCTGCAAAAGGACCATACTGTTGTTAAGCAAATCTGAAACGCCAGCTTTCAATTCAAAATGGGAACCCAGGCCCTTGGTAATGGTAAAATCCAATAAGTTGTAAGGCATCTCATAAATATCCGGGTAAACATCGTAACCGATTGCAAAAATGCGTTTCCCGATTACATTATACAATAAAGTTGCCTGTATATTATTTTTCATATTCTTGTAGTATACACCTGCATTCACTATATAAGGCGACTGACCCTGCATCGGACGTTTATCAGATTGCCGGAGAGCGGCTGAACCAAGTTCAACATTGCTTTTAATAAGTGCTGTATTGAAAAGCAAACTCAGGTCATCCACAAATCTGGATTTGGTAAGCCCGGTCAGAGATTTTCGGATTTCAACCTCAAAGCCCATGCTTTCAGCACTTTTGGCATTACCGTAAGAAAAATCCTTGATCCCGCCCGAACCACCACCCGGTATAAAGAGTGTTTCGATCGGATTCAGGAATTTTTTATAAAAAATGCCGGCAGTAACAATCTCGGATGGGGTAGGGTAGTATTCCCAGCGTAAATCAACGTTGTGTATAGTCGCATTGTTCAGGTTCTCATTTCCTTTTCTTACGATGTTGTAATTAAAGTCATAAAAGCCAAACGGAGCCAGTTCCCTGAATTCCGGCCTGTTGACTGTAACGCCATAGGCAGCTCTGATGAGTGTTTTCTCGGAAAAATTATAGGTTACATTTACCGATGGCAGCAAACTTATGGTATCATGGCTAACATTCACAGGGTCATTTGTAAGGGTAAAACTTTGCAGCGACTGCCTGCTGTCTTCTATTCTGGCGCCGGCGATAACTGTTAGTTTTCTGGTAACCGGAATATTGAACATCAGATAATAACTTATTACTTTGTAATCGGCAGAATATGAGTCGGATGGATTCGACTGTTCATCTATTCTGATGCCATAGGTATTGTTAATGTTTTCTGGCAGAAACAGCGAGTCGATGCTTATGTACTGCAGGTTTGGATCAAAGTTGATTGTACTGGCAGTTGTGTAACCTATGTTTCTTGCATTGAATGAACGGTCCTTTGTTTCATACAATACACCAGCCTTCAGCGTAGGTTCAAAATCAGGGTTGCTGTTAAATTTCAGTTTGTAGGTTAGGTCAACTTTACCGGATGCATTGTTTTCCTTCATATCGGAATAGAACCTCCCTAAGAAATAGGAAGCTGCTGCCCCAACCGGAATGTAAGTAGTTGTGGTATTCAGTATGGTATCTACATCTGATCGGAAACGCCGGTAATCAGGCTCATCGCGGTACGAATAGCCATAATTTCCAACCCACTCAACTGTCAGGCGATCATTCATAAACTGGTGCTTACCGGTAAGCTGGCTGGTATATATGCCTCGGTAAACCTGATCAAAAGAATGATTGTCGGGTACATATCCAAAGTCGTAATGTATGCCGGTTCTTCTCACGTATTGCGCCTGACTGATCTGGTTGAAGATGTTTTTAAATTCGATGGTGTGGGATGGATTAAACCGGATTGCCCAGTTATGCATCAGCCCTGTTTTTATGTTGTGGTTAAACTGCTGGTCATTGAATGCATACAGGAACGAACTTTTTTGATTCAATTCATCGTACTGGTTGTAGTCGAACCTTTTTACATCGTAAACTGAGCGGTTGTTACTGTAAGAAATGGATGTAATATTTCCTATCCGGGCTTTCCCGGCTTTAAATCTGAACGCTCCTGTAAGATTGAGGCTGTGGTTCAACCCCGAATTTGACTTTTCAGGAACCCAAGAATTGGGCAAAGAACGCCCGGCATCAATGATTTGCTGGGGATTTGCCTGGCGCAGGTTGGCCGGAAATCCGGCCGGAAGGTCATAGGTTTTGTCATTAAAACCTGTCCAGTAAGACGAAGAGTTTTTCTGATGATAAAAATCCTTTAGAGATGAGCCAGTGCGATAACCGGCTCCATAGCTGAATTCAAGAAAATTTTCTTCCGGAATGCTCTTGGTATATATTTTTACCACACCACCACTAAAGTCTCCGGGTAAGTCTGCTGCCGGGCTTTTATAGATAAGAATCCGGTCGATTAGCGAGCTGGGAACAATGTCAAACGAAAAGGACCTGACATCGGCTTCCATACTTGGCGCATTGGCATCGTGCAGCAGAACCGTGTTGTAACGCTCGCTCAGCCCGCGGATCATGATAAAGCGATTGTTGACCACCGTAACCCCCGGAATGCGCCTGACGACTTCCGACGCATCCTTATCCTGCGATTTGCTGATCTGCTGGGCCGAAATGCCACTCACCACCACATCCGCTTTTCTGATTGAAGTAATCATCGAAACATCGGTGTTGGTGAGCCGGCGGGCCGATACCGTAACACCCTCGATGGATGCCACTGATTCTTCGAGATCAATGGTCAGGTCTGTAGGCCGGTCAATTGCTACTTTTACATTCTCAATGGTAAGTGTTTTATAAGAGATAAAAGAAACGACTATGTTGTAGGAGCCCCGCTTCAACCCGGTAATTGAGAATTTCCCGTTCAGGTCGGTCGAAGCCCCTGTGGTGGTTCCCTGTATAACCACATTCGCACCGACAATGGTTTCACTGGTTTTCTTATCCTTCACAGTGCCTGTGATAGCGCCGCTTTGAGCAGAAGCGTAAAAAGAAGTCAGGATGAGAAAAAAAAGAAGTAAACAAGTTTCAATGAATGTTTTCAATAGAGTCATTTCCTGTAATATTGATCCGTTGCAAAGCTATTTTGAAAGCACCAGCGACCTGTTAAGGATTTGTTATGCTTATGTTATTAAAACATTAATTATCAAAGCTGCTGTCAATTAAATGAGGTATTCTGATAATTTTGCAGGCCTGAATAATTAAATACCGGCATGGCCTTTGCAAATCATCGATTTTCAGGTATCTTTAACAACAGGAGTGAATTGCCTGCTTTCTTGCCAATAATCAAACATTAAAATATCGTTAGAATGAAAAAAACTGTATTTATCCTTTTCCTGACAGGCTTAATGGGATTAAGCTTACTGTCGTATGGCCAGAAGCTTGAATTTGATAACGGGCTCTATTATAAAAAGGGAATGTTGTATTCGGGTACAAACGTTGAATATTATGACAATGGTAAGGTCCTGATCGAACAAAATATCCACAACGGACTGGAGCACGGCACTGTAACCCTGTACTTTGAAAACGGCAAAATTCAGGAGCAGCGTGAATACAACGAAGGCAAGAAAAACGGCACCTGGATTACCTGGAGCGAAACCGGCACCAAAATAGCCGAAGCAGGTTATAATGACGATGTTAAGGAAGGCGACTGGTTTATATGGGACAATAATGGCTTATTACTTTATGAAATGCACTACAGGCTGGGTAAAAAAACCGGCACCTGGAAACAATGGGACGAAACCGGGAAACTGGTGATGGAACGGGTGTTTGAGGAATGAGAGTAGTGAGTAGTGAGTAGTGAGTA
>JBBQBC010000124.1:0-11926 GCA_038317155.1 Bacteroidales bacterium | reverse complement strand
TAACAACTTCCTTTTCTTTCCTCTCGTTTGGGGCTGCAAAATTACTAACTATTTTTAATCCTGCAACTTTTTTGAAAAATATTTTTTCAACAGGCTTCTCTCTCTTCTTTTTCCCCTAAACTATCTTCACATCGCTGCGTTTTTCGTCTAACGGGATTGCAAAAGTATAACCTTTTTTTAGACTGACAAGAGGTGATCCGAATTATTTTTTAAACAACTGGATAAACCTTTCATTATTAAGATATTCAGACTGAAAAAAACTTGAATGTTTTTTTTCAGTCATCTTTTCCGATAATCCCTTCAATTCAACAAATATCACTATAGTTCTCAATATCAAGGTATTGAAAAATTTACAGATTTATGCCAACCTATCAGGCTTTGTTGTAATTTAGCAAATAAATTCCATGAAAATGCGAAACTTCTTAAACTTATACACTTCTCTGCCTTTGTTGCTCCTTATATTACTTCCAACATTATCTGCCGCACAGGACAGTGTGCAAAGGGAAAAAAGCCGGTTTTCGGATAAAATATTCTTCGGCGGAGGACTTGGCCTTCAGTTTGGCACACTTACCCTGATCGACATTTCACCGGTTGTGGGTTACCGGATTACTGAAAAATTTGAGACCGGTCTTGGTTTTACCTATAAATACTACCGTTTTAAAGATTACTATGTCGACAATTATACAGGCATTTCTTACGACCTTAAAAGCAACATTATTGGTGGCAGCATTTTCGCAAGATACCATATTACAGAGAGCATTTTTGCGCATACAGAATACGAAAGTCTTCGGTACATGTACGACGATTTTTACAATACAGGGGCGGGTCTTATGTCGGATAAAAGAACGGCTGTTATCAACAGCATTTTTGTGGGTGGTGGCTACCGGCAACGAATCACCCAGGGGTCCTATTTTTTCATTATGGCCCTGTGGAACCTGAATGAAAGTGCGCTTTCGCCCTATTCAAATCCTGTGCTAAGGATGGGGGTAATTCTTGGAAGATAAATTCACAAAACAGAATCAATAAGTCAGTTTAAGGACAAAAGCGTTTCTGATCAGGCTGATTTTGCCCTGAAGTGGCAACCGACAGTGAAATCAACACACTTAACAGACAATTATTTAGGGTCTGCTAAAAAACTCAAAAAAACCGACACACTTTCACGTTACGGTGCTCTGCACCTGTCTGCTTGACGCAGTCAGGCAGGCCTTAAAATCCTCTTATTCTGCGATTTACTACCAATGTTTCGCCACTCTGTGGCTTTGACTGATAAAAAGTGGTATAATTCACAAACCAGATGCACGGCTTTTTGATGTTATTACGCTATTTCCATACACCTGATTCTCTTTTTCACTATGTAGTAGTTTTATTTTGAAGTATATAGATATTTTTCATCAGGCCCTATTTATTCAGGCAGTTAATTTATCAGCATAAAAAAACCGGCTTGCTTAAGGCCGGCTTAGATTACTTAAACATTTTCCTCTATCGGGATTTGCTTTAATATTTCGAGGGTTAGATCCCAGAATTTCAGTGCGGTATCAATTTTAAGTCTTTCATCAGGTGAGTGAGCACCTTTAATGGTTGGTCCGTAGGATATCATATCCATACCCGGATATTTTTCACCAATCAGGCCACACTCAAGGCCGGCATGAATCGCCAATACCTTCGGTTCCGCATTAAAAAGCCTTTGATAGGCAGCCCGTGCTATATCAAGAACCTCCGATTTAGGGTTGGGGGTCCAGCCTGGATATCCATCTGAATGCTTTGACTTAGCTCCGGCAAGGTTGAAAACGGCCACCACCATATTTGCAATATCGCTCCTGGCTGATTCAACTGAACTACGCTGGCTGGTGGATATTACGATCTTATTCTCTTCAGTTTTCACCGAAGCCAGATTGGTAGAGGTTTCCACGAAATTCGGGATGTCAGCCGACATGGCCATCACACCATGAGGACAGGCGTAGAGCGCATTAAGCAGACGCTCCTGAGTGGCAATATCGAAGAGTGAATCGGGCAGTCCATGTGATTTTATCTGAACATTCAGGCCCGGTTCGGTTGTTTTGAATTCGTGTCGAATGGTGTGGTGATACTGCTGAACATCTTTTTCAAATTCGGAAGCAAAGCGATTTGGCACCGTTACAATGGCCATGGCCTCGCGGGCAATGGCATTGCGCAGGTTGCCGCCATCAATCTTCGAAAGGCGTAATTCAAACTTTCGGTTGGCTTCCCACAGAATACGGTTCAGGATTTTATTAGCATTTCCCAGTCCTTTGTTGATGTCGTCACCTGAATGCCCGCCTTTGAGGCCGGCTACCTTTATAATGTAACCTGCCATGTTTGATCCAACGGCTACCTTTGAATAATTCAGGGTTACCAGGGTATCAATGCCGCCGGCACATCCGATAAATATTTCTCCTTCATCTTCCGAATCGAGATTGAGCAGAATGGAACTTTTCAACAAATCTGATTTTAGCCCAAAAGCACCGGTCAGTCCGGTTTCTTCATCAATTGTAAAAAGGCACTCGATAGGGCCATGAGAGATATCTTTCGATTCGAGCAAAGCCAGTTGGGTAGCAACACCAATGCCATCGTCCGCACCCAGGGTGGTACCCCGGGCTTTTACCCATTCTCCATCCATATAAGGTTGAATGGGATCAACCTCAAAATCATGCAATGTATCGCTGTTTTTTTCACATACCATATCAATATGACTTTGAAGCACCACCGATTTCCGGTTTTCCATCCCCGCGGTGGCCGCTTTGCGCATTAAGATGTTACCGGTTTGGTCAACAATGGTTTCGAGGCCATGTTTTTCGCCAAAAGCTACAATGAATGCAGCTATTTTCTCTTCTTTTTTTGAAGGGCGCGGAATTTTGCAGATTTCCTGAAAAAAATACCACAGCCGGGACGGCCGGAGTTGATCCAATTCTTTGCTCATGATTTGAAATTTATGTACCTGGTTTAACTTCACAAATATATTATTTTTATAACATTAAACCAATTGAACAGAATAATTGCGAAATTTACCTACAAAAAAAGATCCATGGAACTAATGCATGCAATTGAAACCAGGGTAAGTGTCAGAAGTTTCACTGCCGAAAAAATAAAAACCGAAGATTTAAAGGAACTTGTCCGACGTGCAGGGCTGGCTCCCAGCATCAACAATTCGCAACCCTGGAAATTTCTGGTGATCACTAACCGGGAATTGCTTAAAAAGATGGCTCAGGCAGTTTCAGAGCGCATTGGGAACCTTCCGGTTAAAGACAAGGAAGATACAAACCGATCATTTCTATCGCGTATCGAATGGTATTCTACCTTTTTTGAAGATGCTCCTGCCGTCATCGCTTTGCTGATGAAACCTTATGAATCGGTATTGGAAAAAGGAGCTGAACTTACTCACGAGGAAGTTGACCGGATGAGAAACAATCCCGACATGCAGACAGCAGGCGCTGCCATTCAAACGATGTTGCTTTCGGCCGTTGATCTTGGATATGGTGCCTGTTGGATGAGCGCTCCAATGGTGGCTAAACCCGCTCTGGAAAAACTCATGAACGTTCAGTTACCGTGGAGCCTGGTGACTTTCGTGGCTATCGGAAAACCGTTTGGGTCACCCGCCAGAAAATTAAAAAAAACCCTTCGGGAAATTATTGAGATAATCCCTTGATTATCATATACTATAAGCTTCTTTCAGCTTTTGAATGGTGCCGGCAAGATCAGGAGAAGAAAATATAGTGCTACCGACAACCAGCACATCAGCAACGGCGGCTGCCAACAATGGGGCATTCTCAATACTATGAATTCACAATTTTATAGTAGGAATTCGTTTGATGGTTAACCCGAAATGGATAAAGAGTTCAGATTCTACCTCAGGTATTTGCATCTACCTTCAAAAAGAAAGCAAGAAAAGACTATCTCCTGATCAGCTTACCGCTTGAATTTCCGCTTTGGGTGCGCAATTGATAGAAATATAGTCCTGAAGGCCAATTGGTTCCATCAACTCTTATTTCGTGGAAGCCTGCTGAAAGATTTTGAATCGTTTGCTCATATACTTCCGTACCATCACTTCTGAACACATTAAAAGAAACATTGCCGGCAGTGGGTAATTGAAAATCGATGGTTGTAAAAGTGCTGAAAGGGTTGGGGAAAGCTTGAGAAGCCTGGAAATCAGCAATTTTACTTATTCCGACAATTGTATCGGTAGCCCTTATCTTAACATCATCCACAAACCACGAATACCAAAGGTTGCCGCCATAAAGATTGTACGCATGCCAGGCTATACGGATATGCTGTCCAACATAGTTATTAAGACTCAGTGAAATGTCCTCGTTATAATTGCTTACACCTGCAGGATAATCATAAGCGTCCCAAATCGTTTCCCAATTAAACCCATCAGTCGTAACTTTAACCAGATATTCATCGTAGTCGTAGCTCCTAAGCCTGACAAAAGTTTTGAAGGTGAGTACTGAATTTTGGGTTATCGTTACCTCGGGTGTGATCAGCCATTCGTTTTGGTCATTTCCCTGAAAGTCCCATTCAACGGCAGCCTGCCGATTGCCCTGGGGCGGATATACTTCCCAATCCACCTCATCGCTATCAGTGTAATACACCATTCCATAGTCATCCCACGAGAGCCAGGTAAGAGGTTCGCCGGTCACTGACCAGTTTTCAGGCGGAAAAACCACTCCTTCAAAACCTTCTTCCAGGATGGGCTTAATCCAGTCCCAATGTAAAGTATAAGTCTCAGACCAGGCTGAATTGCTGAATTCATCTATAAGCCAGAACCTGATTTCACCCTGGGTATGATCAGGCTGGCCGGCCACCATTCCTTCATAAGTAAAATCGCCCTGGGTTCCGTTGGTCTTTGTCATAACAATCCCCTGGGTTTGCCCGTTAAGTGTGACTTCCCCATCCAGGGTTTCCGGCATATCAGACACATCGCGCACGATCAGCTTGAGGTTCATTGGCTGCTGTGCATAAACCTGGGTACCCCCCAATGACATAACTACCGGCGGATCAACATCAATGCTGCTTGTGTTCATTTCAATATCATCCAGGTACATTTTCCATCCATAGGCACTAATGGCCTTGAAGATAATATAGGTACTTCCGGGGTGGTTGAAGGCAAATTCATACTGATACCAGCCTTTATAGGCAACAGCCGGATAAAAGTTAATGGCCCGGCTTACAGAATCCAGTAAAGTGGCTCCGGCCAGTCCGGGGGTGGAATTGTAATATATTTCAATTTTATCGTGACGGTTGTTGCTGGGGTCTTCGGAGCGGAAAAACCAAAACCGCAGTACGTTATCGTCCGTCAGTATCATTTCCGGGCTTAACAACACAGCCGCCTCCCCTATTGAAGCGCTGAATGAGTTATACTGCGCCATGGCTTCACTGCCATCGTGGGGCAAACACTGGGGCCATTCGCCTGCGGTAACCCGCACAAATTCCATATCGCCGGCTACAATTGGGTATTCAAGCCAGCCTGTTGGCGGAAATTGCACATTCTCAAATCCTTCGTGGTATGGAAATTCTGTAATCTGAGCTTTTAGCTGCTGGACGCAGCCTGAAATAAGCAGCAATAAGTAATTTTTTTTCATAATTGATTTTTATCGGACCCAAAAGTAGGGTTTGTAAAAATCAAAAAAAAATAAAGCAGCAATAATTAATGGCCCGGATGTTTGAGTCTGGCTATCGTTTTGGCAGGATTATCGGAGGCAAATACCGTGTTACCGGCAACCAGCACATCAGCACCGGCGGCTGTCAACAGTGGGGCATTTTCAATACTTACGCCTCCATCCACTTCAATCAGGGCAAGGGAATTAGTCTCGATGATCAGTTTTTTTAGCTGTTTGATTCGGTTATATGTCCCTTCAATGAACTTTTGTCCGCCAAACCCGGGGTTTACCGACATGATTAAAACCATATCTACATCTTTAATAATGTCGGTAAGTATGGCAATGGGCGTATGGGGATTTAAAACGACGCCGGCCTTCATTCCAAGTTCTTTGATCTGGTTGACAGCCCGGTTGAGGTGGATTACCGCTTCGTAATGGATGCTTAATGTCTGGACGCCCAGTTCCCTGAAATTTTCAAAATAACGTTCAGGCTTCACAATCATCAGATGGGTGTCGAGTGGTTTTCGGGCCAGTTTGGCAATGGCTTTAATTACCGGCATTCCGAAAGAAATATTCGGAACAAAAACGCCATCCATTACATCCAGGTGAAACCAGTCGGCCTCACTTTGGTTTATCATTTCGATTTCTTCACGCAGGCGGGTGAAATCGGCGGAAAGCAACGAAGGGGCGATGAGGTGGGACATGGGTTGAAGTAAAAAGTAAAAAGTTTAAAGTAATAAGCTTAAAGTTTATAGCCTGCTTTTATGCACAAGTAGACAAGCTCAAAGCTCAAAGCTTAAAGTTCAAAGCCTGCTTGTATGCACAAGCAGACAAGCTCAAAGCTTAAAGTTCAAAGCTCAAAACCTGATTTTATGATGCGAAGTTAAGAAAAGAGCAGATATGAACGTATTCTTTTTTTCAAAGACAGGTTCTATGTATGTTTCAGCGTTCCGGGAAACAAAATTTTGGTATGACTGATTAGCGAACGTGCCATAACCGGTATTCCTAGGTTGGGGGACGTGCATAAGTTTTGCAAACTCTTGATTATGCGCCACAGCAAGCGCCAAAGTCGCGAGCCAACCGGTAATGGACAGAAGATAAAAAAAAAGAGCGGAGGTAAGTCCGCTCTGAATTTTTATCCCAGATAAGTTTTCAGGATTTTGCTCCGTGAGGTGTGTTTCAACCTTCGGATGGCCTTTTCCTTAATCTGTCGCACCCTTTCACGGGTCAGGTCAAACCGCTCACCGATTTCTTCAAGGGTTAGTGGATGTTCTCCACCAAGACCAAAATAAAGACGGATAACATCGGCTTCGCGCGGGGTAAGGGTTGAAACAGCCCTTTCAATTTCCTTGCGGAGCGATTCGTATAACAGTTCGGTTTCAGGGGTTGGCCCGTCGTCGCTGCGCAGTACGTCGTACATATTGTTGTCTTCGTCCTGCACAAGCGGAGCATCCATAGAAACATGGCGGCCTGAATTACGCATCGATTCCTTAACCTCATTCTCGCTGATCTCTAGCAAACCGGCTATTTCATCAAAATTTGGCTCGCGCTCGAACTCCTGCTCAAGTTTTGCGTAAGCCTTGTTGATCTTGTTGATAGAGCCGATCTTGTTGAGCGGAAGCCTGACGATACGCGACTGTTCGGCCAAAGCCTGCAGAATAGACTGCCTGATCCACCATACAGCATAGGAGATAAACTTAAACCCCCTGGTTTCATCGAAACGCTGGGCTGCCTTGATAAGTCCGAGGTTGCCTTCGTTGATAAGGTCAGGCAAACTTAATCCCTGATTCTGGTATTGTTTCGAAACCGATACCACGAACCTCAGGTTGGCTTTGGTCAGTTTCTCAAGTGCAGCGCGATCGCCCTGTTTGATCTTCTGTGCCAATGCAACTTCTTCGTCAGCGGTAATCAGTTCAACTTTTCCTATTTCCTGCAAATACTTGTCGAGCGATGCAGTTTCGCGGTTGGTAACCTGTTTAGTTATTTTTAGTTGCCTCATTTTCTTCCAATAGATTTAACAGTGAACCCTTTTACGAAAAATTAAAGATAATGTTACATTATTTATTTTCCCTATTCAGGTTTTGGAAGCAAAACTTTGCGTGAAAGCTTGAGTTTTCCAGTCTTTGGATCGATTTCAATCAGTTTGACATCTATCTCATCTCCGACTTTCAACACGCTTTCAACATCTTTCAAACGTGTCCAGTCAATTTCGGAAATATGCAACAGGCCATCCTTCCCGGGGAGAACTTCAACAAAAGCACCAAAAGTGGTAATGTTCTTAACGACTCCATGATAAATTGTCCCGATTTCAGGAATAGCGACAATGCGCTTGATCTTTTCCATAACAGCGTCGATGGAAGCCTTATTATTGGAAACAATATCAATCATACCGAACTCGCCAACCTCTTCAATAACGATGGTTGAACCGGTTTCACGCTGCATCTCCTGAATAACCTTGCCACCAGGTCCGATAACGGCACCGATAAATTCTTTCGGGATGGTCATCTTAACAATACGTGGAACGTGTGGTTTGTAATCCTCGCGTGGTTCTGTTATTACTTTAGCAATTTCACCAAGAATGTGTAACCTACCGGCGCGGGCCTGGTCAAGTGCCTGTGAAAGAACCTCATAAGAAAGACCATCAACCTTAATATCCATCTGACAGGCGGTAATTCCGTCGCGGGTACCGGTAACTTTAAAGTCCATATCGCCAAGGTGATCTTCGTCGCCAAGAATATCGCTCAGTACAGCAAAACGGTTGGTTTTGGAATCGCTGATCAGTCCCATGGCAATTCCGGAAACCGGTTTGATGAGTTTAACACCGGCATCCATCAAAGCCATTGTACCGGCGCAAACGGTTGCCATTGAGGAGGATCCGTTCGATTCAAGGATATCAGATACTACACGTACCGTGTATGGATTGATGTCGTTGCCGGGAATCATATTCTTGAGCGCACGCAAAGCAAGGTTTCCATGTCCGATTTCGCGGCGGCTGGTACCCATCATTCTTTTTACTTCGCCTGTTGAAAAAGGAGGAAAATTGTAATGCAGTATAAAATCAATTTTCTCTTCAATCACCGCGCCATCAATAATCTGAACATTCAGTTTGGAACCTAAGGTAACGGTGGTTAGTGACTGAGTTTCGCCACGGGTGAAAATTGCGGAACCGTGAGCAGCAGGCAGGTAATCAACCTCACCCCAGATCGGGCGGATTTCATCAAGTTTACGACCGTCGAGACGTGTTCTTTTATCAAGAATTACATTGCGGACTGCTTCCTTTTCGACATCGTGGAAATAACGCTTAACCATATTGTCCTTTCCAGCGGCTTCTTCTTCTGGTAATGTAGCAATAAATTCAGCGACTACCGCTTCAAATGCTTCACTGCGCTCGTGCTTTGCCGTTGCATGACTGGCAATAGTGTAAATTTTGTCATAGGTAAAAGCCCTGACTTTTTCACGAAGTTCTTCGTCATTCTTTTCGTGACAATATTCACGTTTCGGGCTTGATTTTGACACCATGGCAGCCAGTTCTACCTGGGCCTGGCATTGAATCTTAATGGCTTCATGGGCTACCTGAAGAGCCGCGATCATATCGGCCTCAGAAACTTCTTTCATTTCACCCTCAACCATCATGATGTTGTCCATAGAGGCAGCAACCATCATGTCGATGTCGGCACGCGGAATATCACTTAATGGTGGGTTAACTATAAATTTGCCATCGATACGGGCCACTCTAACTTCCGAAATAGGGCCATCGAAAGGAATATCTGAAACTGCCAATGCCGAAGAGGCTGCCAGGCAGACTAATGCATCGGGTAAAATATTGGTGTCAGAGGAGATAAGGGTAATAAATACCTGTGTTTCAGCGTGAAAATTGCTGGGGAAAAGCGGACGAAGCGCTCTGTCAACCAGTCGTGATATTAAAATTTCGTAATCCGATGGACGAGCTTCACGTTTGAAAAAGCCACCGGGGAAACGCCCTGACGAAGCGTATTTTTCACGGTATTCAACTGTAAGCGGCATAAAATCTACATTTTCTGCTGCTTCTTTTCGGGCAACTACTGTAGCCAGTAACATGGTGTCGCCCATTTTTACTACAACGGCCCCATCGGCCTGCTTGGCCAAACGGCCAGTCTCGATAGAAACGGTCCTTCCGTCTCCAATGTCAAATGTTTTTACTATTCCTTGCATATAAAATGTTGTCAAATTGGTATTTAGGCCATCAGCGGGATTTCCGCTTAAGCGGGTTCAAAATTACGCTTTAATTGTATTGGGATGAGAAACAAAAATAAATAATTGAAACCAGCGAACATAAAAAAGAGGCAATCCTGGAATTGCCTCTTTTTAAATATGTTATGCCCGGAATTACTTCCTGAGATTCAGTTTCTTGACGATCTCCCTGTAGCGTTCAATGTCTTTTACCTTCAAATAATCAAGCAACCTTCTGCGTTTGCCTACAAGCCTAACCAGTGAACGCTCGGTAGCATTGTCGTTATGGTTGATCTTCAGGTGGCCGGTAAGGTGCTGAATCCTGTGGGTAAAAAGTGCAATCTGACCTTCGGCAGAACCGGTATCAGTGGCATTCTTGCCATGGGCACTGAAAATGTTAGTCTTTACTTCTGAAGTTAAATACATGTCAAAAAATTTATTTCTTTTGTAACGGGCTGCAAAAATAGAACTTTATTTTAATATGCACAACCATTTTTTATTTTTTTCATTCAAATTTTATGTATGTTCGGATTCTCCCTTATTTAACCTGAAAAATTCACAAATCTTTAACCTCACAATGTGAACCCCGAAGGGCTAAACAGAACGAATTATTTTTATGAGAAATAAATAACTGATGTTTCGCAGATGAATTTGCATCCTCAATGATAAGTAATTACGAATAAGAATATTACTATATACTTGTATTTCAATACTATACATAATTCATTTTTGACACCTCACTATAAAGGATCGGCCTTCTAAAAATGGCGTTAAGAAAACTGGCAGCGAACAAATAAAGAAGAAATGCAACCGAAAATATAAAGGAGAGCTCAGAAAATTAGTGTACAACGGTATAGAGTAGAGCGAGAAATGGTTCAACCTCATTTCTTCCAGCTAAAATCGCTCGCCAGTTTTTAGCCATTTTTAGTAAGCCTTGAATTTTGGGTACCTTTTGTTCAAGCAAAAGGTACAAGAAATCAAGAAAGGCTCCGAAGTACGATATCTTGGGAATAGGATGGATAAGGATGAAAAGCTACAAAGATATTGTCACTTGTTGGTGATAGAATGTGACTAACTAATAGTCGTTTAACCCAGCTATGGGTAAAGCAACTTTAGCAAACCTTATCAAATCTCAAATTATTATAAATCAATAGTTTGTAATAAGCAATTACTTATGCGAAACATCAGTAAATAATTAAAGATGCCACAAAAAACCCATCTTAAATCTAGTAAATGTGCGACGGAATAAATAATTCCTGCCTTAACCTGAGCATAATTTATTGATTATCATTTGCTAAATTATACTTTAATAAATCGAACGCCATTAATACATCATGCTATTTCCCGGGCAGCAGATTATGTTTAATATATGTCATTAAACAATAAACAAAAATATAGAACACGTGTTTATTAAGCATTATAATTGTTTCAAAGTTGTTTGTTCGATGACAAAAGGCAAAAAAGTATTGGTAATTGGTGCAGGGTTTTCAGGGCTTTCCGCTTCTGCATCTCTTGCAGCTAAAGGCTATGACGTAACTGTCCTTGAGAAAAACAGCACACCCGGAGGTCGTGCACGCAAATTTAGTGAGCAGGGCTTCACTTTCGATATGGGGCCAAGCTGGTATTGGATGCCTGAAGTTTTTGAGGAATTTTTTGCCCGGTTCAACAAACAGGTTTCCGACTACTACGATTTACATAGAATTGACCCATCTTATAAAATATATTTTGGGCCTGGTGATGAAGTAGCCCTGCCAGCCTCGCTAAAAGGCATTTTCGACCTGTATGAGTCTATAGAAATGGGCAGTTCGGAAAATCTGAAAAAATTTCTTGCTGAATCTGAATTCAAATATAAGACCGGTATGGGAAAATTTGTGAAAAAACCCAGTCATTCAGTTACTGAGTTTATGAGTTGGGAAATACTGAAAGCCGGCCTTAAATTAAATATGTTCAGCTCGTTTGGTTCATACACCCGAAAATATTTCAGGAGTTCGAAAATCCGTCGCATGCTCGAATTTCCTGTTCTTTTCCTGGGCGGAACAGCCGACACTACCCCTGCCCTTTACAGCCTGATGAACTACAGTGATATGGTTCAGGGAACCTGGTAC
>JBBQBC010000123.1:0-12055 GCA_038317155.1 Bacteroidales bacterium | reverse complement strand
GGAGATTTCTCCCTCAAAACCGTGCTTCGCAGCGTTTTTCAGTCGAAATGACAATACTTGTTAGATTATAGGGGGAGGAAGAAGGGTTGGGCGCGCTGCGCCCAACCCTTCTTCCTCCCATTTTTACCACCTTGCATGTCATTTCAAGCCTGCCTGATTGCGGTCAGGCAGACAGGTGCTGCGGAGTGGATTGAGAAATCTCCTGCTTGCCTCAAATGGGCCCGACGAAATTTATCTGTAATTGCTTATTCTTACTTCGGCGCAACTCTCAGCAGATAGATTCCCAAAATCCCGAAGATAATATTCGGAATCCAGACAGCAATTATGGGGGGAAGGTTGCCAAAAGTGGCAAAAACGGTAGTTACCTGCATAAAGAGGATAAAAGCAAAACAGATTGTAATTCCAACGCCAAGGTGAAACCCGATGCCACCCCGCACCTTCCGGCTCGATAGCGCTACCCCTATGATAGTTAGCACGATGGTTGCAAAAGGAAACGCTATGCGTTTGTGTTTTTCAATCTGAAATTTCAACAGGTTACCCGACCCGCGGATCTTTTCCTGGTCAATAAAGTCGCGTAATTCCCGGTAATTCATGTAAACAGCATCATCGAGATCAACTGAGAAATCGCCGGGCTTAAGGTTGAGCAATGTATCTTTTGAGGCTCCCCTGGTGATGAGTTCTCCTGTTTCATTTACCTGTCGTTTCACCCAATTATCTATTTTCCAGGTGCCTGAAATGCTGTCCCAACGTATGTTATCGCTGGTTAATTTATAGGCCATTCCTTTTTCATTAAAACCTTCGAGTGAAAACCGGAAGCCTGTATTATTCAGCTTGTTGAAACTTTCAACATAAGCAAAAACACCCGGACTAATCTGCATGTGGATATTGCTCTCGCTCCCTATTTTTTCTTTTTTCAGATACTTTTTCTGAAACTCCTGCATGTTTTTGCTGGTTTCAGGAATGATAAAATTGGTGAGCACAAAAGACATGCTCGCAAGAACAAAAGCTGCAAAAAGGTAGGGCCTCAGTAATCGCTTAAAGCTGATACCGCTGCTGAGAATAGCCACAATTTCAGTGTCAGAAGCCATTTTTGAAGTAAAAAATATAACGGCGATAAATGTAAAAAGCGCACTGAACTGATTGATAAAGAAAGGAATGAAATTGGCATAGTATTGAAATATGATGGCCGAAATGGGTGGCTTGCGCTCGAGAAAGTCATCAATCTTTTCCGAAATATCGAAAATAATAATCACCACGGCCAGCAACGCTATCGCGTAAAAAAAAGTGCCAAGGAATTTACGGATGATATACAGATCGAGTTTCTTCATGCACTTCCGGGTTTGCCGGTTTGTGTTAACGGTTTTGTTAGAACAATATTATTAGAGCCTTTGTGCCACTTTTAGAACCATGGTTGATTTCCAGGCAGCGAAGGTTCCATCTGTTATTCTTCTGCGGGCTTCATCAACCAGCCACAGGTAAAAAGCCAGATTATGCTGACTGGCGATCATGGGGCCAAGCATCTCACCGGCGACAAAAAGATGCCTTAGATATGCCCGGTTATAGGCTGAATCGACAAATGAAGTGCCATCGGGATCAAGCGGCGTAAAATCGGCTTTCCACTTCTCATTTTTCAGGTTGATAATTCCATTGCGGGTAAAAATCATGCCATTTCGTCCGTTTCTGGTTGGCATTACACAATCAAACATATCTATTCCCTGCGAAATTCCTTCCAGGATATTTGCCGGGGTTCCAACCCCCATCAGATATCGTGGCTTGTCCTTTGGCAGGATATTGCAAACCATTTCGGTAAATTCATACATGGTTTCAATCGGCTCTCCGACTGCCAGTCCGCCAATGGCATTTCCATCAGCGCCTATCGAGGCGATTTTTTCTGCTGATTTTATTCTCAAATCGCGGTAAACGCTACCCTGTACAATAGGGAATAAGGTTTGCCGGTATCCGTAAAGCCCTTCTGTTTCGTTAAAACGTGTCACACATCGGTCTAACCACCTGTGGGTCAGCTCCATAGATTTCCTGGCATATTCGTATTCGCAAGGGTAGGGGGTACACTCATCAAAAGCCATCATAATATCGGCTCCGATCACCCGCTGAATATCAATCACCCTTTCGGGACTGAACATGTGCCGTGAACCATCGATGTGCGACTGAAAAACAACACCCTCCTCTTTCATTTTACGGCGATGGGCAAGCGAATAGACCTGGTAACCGCCACTGTCGGTAAGTATGGGTTTTGACCAACCGTTGAACTTGTGCAGGCCTCCGGCTTCCTTTAATATTTCAAGCCCGGGACGAAGATAAAGGTGATAAGTATTGCCAAGAATAATCCTTGCTTTTATATCCTGATCTACATCACGCATATGAACTGCCTTCACGGTTCCAGCGGTACCAACCGGCATAAAAACAGGGGTTGCAATCTCGCCGTGGTCGGTGCTGATAACACCTGCCCGGGCATTGCTGGCAGTATCGGTATGGGTAAGCCTGAAATCCATGAAGATAAACTTATTTTAAAGGGTGCAAAGTTAGCAATCTTCGGGGGATTGGAAGGGGAGGATTTTCTGTGTTGGTGAATCGAGAATAGATTCGGTTTGAAGGAAAGGTTTACTGAATAAAAAATTACTGTTAAGCTTTAAGATTGAGTCCACTCAAAACCGTAGACTATGGCCTAAAATAAGGCAGAGATAGACCGGTTGTTTCATATGGTAGCTTGTTATAGCCTAACTGTTCAAAATGACATTATATAATAGCTGATTAACATGGGAAATTTGACAAAAAGCAACTATAGAACAAACTAAAATATTGAAATAGTAATTCCACGCTGAACTTATTCCCCACCCACCTTCAAAACCCTGGTTTCCCGCTAAACTAAACTTCTGTTTTAGCGAACCAATCAAGAGGGTAAAGTCTCCTTTTCGAGTATGGCTTTATTTCCCAAATTCACGAAGGCAAGATCATTCACCGGGAATTGAAGTTCCGACTCTTTGTAAATAAACTTTATGTGGCGCTGAGTCTCCGCTCTATTCGCTTTTCTTAATACTTAACATCCATTTCCATACGGGCATAACTGATATTTTTGTTTCGTTGTCTGGTATTTCAAATTCCTGATCAAGTGTGAGTATGAGCCCTTCTTTTAAGTTGAATTTCTGAATGGCTTCATTTAATCCATTCAATTCACGGGCTTGATTTTCTTGTGTTAACTGGTAGCATACCTGTATAGCTTTTATCTGCCGCTCTTTACTGAAAGCAATAAAGTCACATTCCCCTTTGCCATTGTATGAATAGACTTCAGTCGTTTCACGCCGTAGAGCCAAAAATACCGCATTTTCAAGTTTTCGCCCATAGTTTGGAGCCGAACTGAACCCAACTAAATTATGAAAGGCTACATCATTCAGATAAACTTTCCGAGGTGACCGAAGCTGCATTTTAAAAGAAGTATGATATTGGTACATTTCGTAAAACATATAAGCATTCGAAAGATAGCCCATGTACTCTTTTACCGTGTTGGCATTTGACAGGCCAATGCTATTTTGTAAAGATGTGAAGGTGATCGGCAAGGAGAGATTGCTCACCAATAGTTGTACAAGTTCGCGAAACTCACGGTGGCGGCGAATGCCAAACCTTACTATTATGTCGCGGTAAAGTATGTTATCGAAAAGCGTTTTTACATATTCGTGATCGTTGTATTTAAGGTACTCGGGCAGTCCGCCTTCTTTTAACCACTCAGTGAAAGCTGTTTTTAGCATTACTTTCCCTTCCGGCAGAAAGAAGTCTTTTTCCTGATAAACCACTTTATGGAAAAGCAGATATTCTTTAAAAGAAAAAGGGAACAACTCGAGTTGCTTATACCGCCCGGTGAGTTTAGAACCGAATTCCATACTAAGCATAGATGAATTAGAACCGGTTAGAACAATCTTTTTCCCACTGTCCTGCATGCGACGAACAGCTATTTCAAAATTGCTGACATTCTGTATCTCATCAAAAAACCAGTAGCGGGAAGAGCCATAAACTTCAATAAGCGCTTCCTCTAACTCGCCAAAATGCTCAACACTGAAATCAAGAAGTTTTTCATCCTCAAAATTTAAATAGGCAACCGTATCAGCTTCCTGCATCAATTGCTTAAGCAGGGTAGATTTGCCTGTGCGCCGCATACCGGTAATTACCAATACACGGTTATCGTTTAACAAAAATTCACGTGCCTGCATGGAAATGTCACGCTTAATAAGTTCTTCAGCCTTATTAAATCGCTCTTTTTGCTCCCAGGCTACCTGAAGTATCCTTGATTTCATATCTTATTTTTTACAAAGATAAGCAAACTAATCACTAATTAGTGCAAATATAGTATTTTGCTAATTAGTAATTAGTGTTATATTGAACTCCTTCTTAATGAAGGCTATACATGTAGTGTTTATATTCTATGGGAACGATTGTGTCGGTGAGCAACTGTTTGCTTGCATGAACCGGAACTCTATTTACGGCACCGGAATTGACTCTAATGGTTTATGCTCCGGCCTGTATTGCATTTTTGAAAGGGGGCAGGTGATACTCCCGGAGCTGCTGCATTGGAATAAGAGCCGGGGTGCAGTCTTTGCCGGTTCGTGGAGCTGTATTACCAAGATAATGTATGAGGCGGGTTCCCACATGGTTGGATGCAGAAATATCGTTTTCATCACCTTATGCCCCATTGATCAATGCTTTTCCCATTGCCGGGGCTAGCTAAGGGTCTTCACCGAAAGTTTCCCGGAAACAGGGCCAGTTGGGATGGGCAACCAGGTCCATAACCGGGCTGAAATCACGTAAAGTTCAACGTTGAGGTTGGCTTCAGATACCTGCAGGTAATGCAAAAATTGAATGGTTTGTGATGAGCTTTCAGCATTTAAGTGAATGTTGAAAACTTGTTTCTTTATTTCCAAGTGCTTTGGGTAAATTTGCCATTCGAAATTTCTTACCAATGGATTGGTTACAAAGCATCTTATCTTCACAATGGTTGCCACTGATTGTAGTACTGTTGCTTGCCTTACTGACACAATTAGTATATTACTGGCTGATTTTCAGCAGACTTGCTTTTTACAACGCTTCAAAGCGCCCGGTAAATGAAAATAAGGAACCTGTTTCTGTTATTATTTGTGCTAAAAATGAATACCATAATCTGGTACGTTTTCTGCCAAAAATATTAGAGCAGGATTACCCTGAATTCGAAGTTGTGGTTATAAACGATGCTTCCGATGACGATACTTTCTACCTCCTGCGTGAACTTACAGATAAATATCCGCGTCTGAAACTGGTGAACATCGCGCAGAACCTTAACTTTTTTAAAGGGAAAAAGTTTGCGCTCTCCATCGGCATAAAATCTGCTAAATACGACCTGGTTTTACTTGCTGATGCCGATTGTTACCCGTCAGGGCCTGATTGGATTGACTCGATGCACTCGGTTTTTACCGGAAAGACAGACATTGTGCTTGGCTATGGGGCATATACACCTCAGCCAGGTTTACTTAATCTGCTGATCAGGTTCGACACCCTTATGGTGGCTGTTCAGTATATGTCGCTGGCTCTGGCCGGTATGCCATACATGGGTGTCGGACGTAATCTGGCCTACCGCAAATCACTGTTCTTCGATATCGGAGGGTTTGTCAGTCATTATAAGATAAGCTCGGGCGACGACGATCTGTTTATAAATCAGGTGGCCAGGGGAAGCAATACCCGTATTCAGCCTCTGGAGGTTGCTCATACTTTTTCCAGATCGAAACAAACACTTGCTTCATGGTTCAGGCAGAAGAAACGTCACCTGACTACCGGGAGATTTTATCGAACCAGCCATAAAATCGTGTTAGGCTTATATTCATTAAGCCAAATGGTATTTTACGGGCTGATTATTGCCTTGGCTATCGTGGGTGTTGACTGGATGTTGCTTGCAGGTATATTTGGTCTCAGGCTCTTCAGTCAGTTGATAATTGTTAAAAAGTGTATGATTCGGCTGAACGAAAAACATTTTTTCCTACTTTCACCATTGTTTGAAATCTGGCTTATTTTTGTAAATCTCGTGCTCGGTTTTTCGGGACTTTTTTCGAAGAAGACTCAATGGTAAATGAAAGCCCATCCAATAAAGATTCGTTAGCCCGCGACCTGCTGCTTGTTGAAAAGGCTGTACAGGGCGATCAGAAAGCATTTGCCGGGTTGATGTCCCTTTACGAAGACTCGCTTTACCACATGATGCTGAAAAAGGTGAACGATCCGGTGATTGCTGAGGATTTAACGATCGAGGCATTTAGTAAGGCCTTTCAGAATCTCGCCCGTTTCTCTCCGGATTTCGCATTTAGTACATGGCTTTTTAAAATCGCCAACAACCACTGTATCGACTACCTGAGGAAGCAAAAAAAAGATCCCTGTTCGAGGGATAAAAGCCAGCCTGCTGGTTTTCAACCTGACATTGTCGATCAATCCTTCGGCCCTGAAGAGAATTTTATCAGGGAACAGCGCCAGCGGCTTATGCGCGATTTAGTTGATAAACTGAACCCCCGCTACCGTCAACTTATTAAACTTCGGTTTTTCGAAGAATTATCTTACGAAGAAATTGCCACGCAACTCAACATGCCTCTGGGAACTGTAAAAGCCGGTATTTTCAGGGCCAAAGACCTGCTATATCTCATTCTCAAGAATTCAAGGGAAATTTAATTAAGCTTTTCATTCTCCATCATTAATATTTTCTGATTTCTTTGCAATAACTGTAGGTTCATTGCTTCGTATCCGGACTTTATCAATGAACCAGTCTTGTGAAAGCTAAACATATCTGCCAGATTCACCGGCAGATTTACCAGGATATCGGGTTTATGCTGACTCAGGGCATTAAGGGCCAGTTTGTGCTGCATCAGCTCAAAAGAACTGTTGACAATATCGAAAATGCCATTGATTTGGGTTCTTTTGGGATGGCCACCAGTCATGCTGTTCCATTTCTGATTAACGAGTTCCCGGGCTTGGCTAAAAAGTTTATCATTGGTGGATTTAACTTCTGCAAGGTCTTCCTGATAGGGTGCATTTACGTTTACTGCAACAAGCAAATCGCCTGCCCTGTAGCTTACCCGATCAAGCGGGAGTGGGTTAACCACTCCACCATCAACCAACAGTGCCCCATCATTCATGATTGGCAGCAGAATACTGGGGATAGAGCAGGATGCCCGGATAGCCGAAAGCAGGTCTCCGCTGGTAAAAACAACTTCGGTATGGTTGTTCAGATCAGCAGAAACTGCTGCAAACGGAATAGAAAGGTCTTCGATCAGGAGTTCACCTATAATTCTTTTCATTTCCGAAAAAACCTTTTCCCCTTTGATGATGCCTTTTTTACTCACTGCCAGATCCATCAGCCTGATAACATCAAGGCGTGTGAGCCCAGTCATAAACTTCCGGAAAACCGGAAGATTTCCAGAGGCATACATGCCACCAACCAATGCCCCCATCGAAGTTCCGGAAATGGCCCGGATGTGATAACCCTGTTCCACTAAGGCATCAATTGCACCTATATGGGCGAGCCCACGGGCTCCCCCACTGGATAATACAAGTGCAACTTCTTTCGATTTCATGAAATTGATATTAAACCAGACCAATAGAATTCAGAAATCAACTAATTCGTTGGTATTGATAATCTTAACACTATCGCAGAATTCATTATTGGCAGCACAAGCCGACAGTTTATAACCTTCGCAAAATTCAAATGTCTTTAAAAAATAACCTTCAGCTTCGGGGTCATTATCCAGACGATATTGTTTATGTCCGGTTTCAACTATCGTGAAAGAACTGAGACTTTTTGTGAGTCCTTTACCGAGAGCTTTGATGAAGCTCTCCTTAAGCGTCCACAAGGTAAAGAATATTTCAGCCTTTTCATAATCATTGGCCGCATTTTGCAACATTTTGTTTTCAGTCTCTGAAAAAAAACGGTGGGCAACTCCTTCGGGGACTTTCCGCATTCTCTCAACGTCAACACCAACACTTGCAGGTGAGAGCGCAACTGCAACCCACAGCCCTGAATGTGAAATGTTAAAGTGTATTCCTTTATGGCCATCGGGGACCGGTTTGCCTTTCTCTCCGATGGTAAAAGGGTATTCCGGCAATACTAAACCAGTGGTTTTTGTTAAAAGATGCCTTGCGAGCAACTCGCCGAGAAGACTTCGTTGTGAATCATTGCAGCGGGCGAAGGAGAGAATTTTCTGCCGTGTGGCTTCCGGAACCCGTTTCAGAAGGTCGGGTTTCATGGCCTCAAATACATCTTCTCCGAGTAATGATACAGCAAAAATCTCTGTCATGTGAGCGGTACTGAATTATATAAAAACGCTGTCATTTTTCAGGTGAATTTTTCCGAATATTTTTCAACTTTTTTCATCACCCTAAGCAGGTTTCTGCCCCATATCAGTTTAATCTGGTGTGAAGAGTATCCGCGACGAACCAACTCAAGGGTGATATTGCCCATCTCAGATGCATCTTCACAACCTTTAACCGCTCCACCACCATCGAAGTCGGTACCAATACCGACATGGTGAATGCCGGAAACCTTAACAATATGGTCAATATGATCAACCACATCGCTTACCGAAGCAAGCTCCTGCGGATATACATCATCTATATCATGCCACTCATGGCGGGCATGGGTCATCTCGTCTTCTGTCAGGTCCTTGAAATCCCTGTATTTAATCTTCAGGGCAACCTGTACTGAGTCGCGTTGGCGATTGGGTAGTGGTGTTTTTACATAACTACTCAGGATGCACATCTGGATAACACCGCCATTTTTTGCCAGCGCCTTCAGCATATCATCGTTGAGATTGCGGGGGTTATCGCACAAAGCACGCGCACATGAATGTGAGGCTATTACCGGAGTTTTGCTCATTTGAACAGCATCATAAAACGATTTATCCGAAACATGTGAAATGTCAACCATTATGCCCAGCCGGTTCATTTCGGAAATTACATTCCGGCCAAATTCACTTATCCCATTATGCTCTGTTGTGTCGGTTGATGAATCACAGATATCGTTGTTCTTTGTGTGGCAGAGCGTGATGTATCTGGCGCCCAGACGATAGAAAAGCCCAACGTTGGCAAGGTTATTTCCGATCGGGTATCCGTTTTCAAGCCCGATAAAAACAGCTCTTTTGCCCTGCTTTTGGATGATATATCCGTCCCGGGCATTGGTCGCTCCGGCAATTTTATCTTTATGCGAGTTTAAATTCCTTTCGATGGCTTCAAATGTCGTGAGCGCCTGCTTCAGTGCCTTTTCATTACCGTTTTCATTTCGGAGCCCCTGGCCGACAAAGACAGCGAAAAAAGCGGCATCAAGTCCTCCGGCTTCCATACCTGGTATATCAACCCTGTTGCGGGGCCGTTTACCACGATGATCTTCTGCAAAGTTGTAAGTCGAATCGGTAAACCACATGGGGGTATCATTATGCGAATCAATTGTGAACGCTTTAGTATGGATGTGTACGGCTTTTTTCAGGAGGCGTTCTTCCTTTCCACCTTTTGTAGCATAAGAGGAAGCGGAGAGGGTTGAAAATGCAATGATCAGCAATGTTATGTTTTTCATAAATACATGGGAATTTTTGTCATGTGAAAAATCGGTTTTATTCTATCAGCGATTTCAGGTTCAAAATTAATCAATCCTGAAGATATGGAATAAAAAAAGAAATCTGCATTAAATGCAGATTCTGGAAAGTTCTCCTATGCGATAATGAATTCTATTTATTGAGGCAAGTATTTATTTATGATTATCAATTAATTCTTTCGGAGTCATAACTTCTAAACCAGAGCTAAGAAAGTCGGATTTATTTCTGGTTACAATTATTTCAATTTCATTGTATTCAGCAGCCGAAACCTGAATTGCGTCCTCAAAGTCTTTCAGCTTAGATTTTATGGCTTTAACAATGATATTCTTATCAATGCCAAGCACATCAACAACTTCTATTAAATTTGAGATGAATTCAAGCGCAATTTCTTTTCCTTTTTCTTTTCTGGCGATGTAGTATATATCGGTAACTGTTGTTGCAGTTATATAACCAACAATCTGTTTCTTGTCTATTAATTCAAAAATCCGGGAAGAATATTCAAAATGAGGAGAACGTTTTAAAACAATGTCAAGGATTATATTTGTGTCAAGCAAAAGCCGTTTCATTTGTATTTCTCCATTAGGTAATCAAATTTCGAGTCATTACTTTCCATTGGATAAAGAAAACCTTTCCATTTTTCAACAAACTCCATGGCTTTCATTGATTTTGTTATTCGTTTGGCTTTAGGCATAATAATAACATCCACTTCCCTGTCATTCAAGGAAGCGTCCCCGGGCAGTTGAATAGTGCCCGATTTTGAAACTTTTGTTCTAAAACGTAATGTTTTCATCACTGGTATTTTTTATCAAATATACAACATTTTAGACGATGAGATTTCTTCTTTTTATGATGTGTTTAATGCTGCAGCCAAAGCGTTGTATGGCATTTTTGAACACCTAAATTATTGCATTCAGGAAAATCTGTGAAAATGTACCAACTTTCTTTTAATCAATCCTTCACGGATAATGATTTCCTGGCATATAGTCGTATAACATTCGCTTCACCCTGATGCAGCGGCCCTTCATCCAGATGCACTGTTAATTCAGAGCGTTCAATCAGTTCAAGGGAATGAAAATCCTGCTTAATTTGGTCACATTCATAAAGCAGATGCTCGCTGCGTGGACCGCCGGTGTTGTTTTTCAGTTGACTGGTGGTAAAAGCTTCCAGAATGATGTGACCACCGGGTTTCAGGCTTTTAAGCAGGTTTTGGTGTACCGTTGTTCTGATTTCGGCAGGCATGTGCACAAAAATAAGCGCAATGGCATCGAAATGATCCTTTTTGCCATCAAATTCGGTTAGATCCTGGATATTGTATTCAATGTTAACCTCTTTCTCAGTTGCCAGCTTCAGGGCTTTTTTCCGGCCCTCCGCACTTTGATCAAAGGCCGTAACTTCCCAACCTTTCAGGGCGGCATAAACCGCGTTGCGACCTTCGCCCTCGGCAGGTAAAAGTAATTTTCCCGGTGTCAGTTCATCTAACTTAGCGGCAAACCAGGCATTCGGGTTGGTGCCATAGATGTATGCTTCAGCGGAATACCGCTCATCCCAGTGTTCTTTCATGAAGATATAAATTTCAATGCAAGTTTACGCATTTATATGGTTTGAGCGGTTTCCCGGATGAGTTTCCAGGCATTTTCCACGTGCCGGAATTCAACGTAAGTCTGGGCGATAACCATCCGTAAAGTGTATTTACCATTGAGTTTAGTATGCGTCATGTACAATTTCCCACTGGCATTGAGGGAATGAAGCAGTCGTTCATTTATCTCGTTGATCCTGGCTTCGTCGGTTATCCCGGAAGGCAGATAGCGGAAACACACCAGACTGAAATTCACCGGCGCCAGTAACTCAAAGTCAGGAGATTGCCTGATTTCACTGGCTAGCCAGTGGGCCAGATCCAGATGAAGCCGTACCTTCTGCCGTATGCCTTCAACGCCGAAATTCCGGATAACAAACCACAGCTTCAGAGCCCTGAAACGCCTGCCCAGCGCTACGCCCCAGTCGCGGTAATCATTTACCTGTCCCCGGGTGCGGGTTTTCAGGTATTCGGGAAGAATCTCAAAAGTATGGATCAGCATTTCGGGATCGCGAACAAAATAAGCCGAACAATCAAAATTGGTAAACATCCACTTGTGGGGATTAAACACATAGCTGTCTGCCAGTTCTATGCCATCCGCAAAGTGGCGCATTTCGGGCAGCACCAATGCAGTTCCTGAATAGGCGGCATCCACATGTAGCCAAATATCTTGTTCCTGACAGATTTTCCCGATCTCTTTAATGGGATCCACCGCCGTTGAACCCGTGGTACCAATGGTTGCTATCACACAAAGGGGCTGAAATCCGGCTTTCAGGTCTGCTTCTATGGCATCGCGCAAAGCGTAGGATTGCATAGCGAAATTTTCGTCAACTGCCACTTTTACTAAGTTTTTCCGCCCTATTCCGACAATTTTAACTGC
>JBBQBC010000122.1:0-12071 GCA_038317155.1 Bacteroidales bacterium | reverse complement strand
ATCTGCCTGGGATCAGGCGTATTGATGTTTGAAACCTGATCGATGGTAGTCATGGCACCGTAATATTCAACGCGAACCCCTTCGAGCATAGCCGGACTTGCTTTGCCGGCGCGTATTTTCTGAAACTCTTTGTCAAGATGGTTCAGGGCGTTATTCATCCCTTCGGCTGCCTCATCAATCACAAAACTGATTTCTTCGTTCATTGGTCGGTGGTTTATAATTTCAGATCATTTTTACTCCAGAGCAAAATTACGTTTGTGCAAATATACAAAAGCAATGGTCAAATTTCAAACCTGTTGTTTTTTGATGATATTACATTTTTGGATTCGGGTTTGAATTGTAGCCAATGTTGAATAAGGTTTTGAAGAAAGAATAAGGTTGAACCAGATTTTGGGTTTTATTTACTACTGAGGTCCGGAAGAGTGAATAAGGTTTGATTTGTTTTCAAAGATGTGAGGTTGAAATCCAAAAATGGCAAAAAACCTTATTTCTTCTATAAAACCATAGTAAATAGAGGATCTACCCCGGATACAAACTTATTCGACCTGAATATCTTAAAGAGCATAAAATCCTGCCATATCCATCGATCCGGAAGAACTTTCATGCCCGCAGAAAGGGTGTTCCAGCCACTCCCGGTTTGCATTTTTCACTCACGCACAATAGTCCCTAAGTTTTCTCCTTTAATGATCCGATGGAGATTTCCCGGTATGTTCATATTGAACACAAGGATCGGCAGTTTGTTTTCCATACACAGGGTAAACGCGGTCATATCCATGATATTCAGATTTTTTTCGTAAACCTCAGTGTAGGTTACCGAATCGTATTTTACGGCACCTTTCTCCTTTTCGGGATCAGCCGTATAAACACCATCAACGCGGGTGCCTTTCATAATTACATCTGCCTTGATTTCGACAGCACGCAATGCAGCAGCGGTATCTGTAGTAAAAAACGGATTTCCCGTTCCGGCGGCGATCAGCACAACTTTACCTTCATTAAGGTACTCCAGGGCTTTTCTGCGGCTCATGGCTTCGGCAACCGGTTCAATGGCGATGCCCGAAAGTAGCCGGGTAGGGATTCCCTGTTTTTCAATCTCTGCCTGCAGGGCCATGCTGTTGATGACAGTAGCAAGCATACCCATATAGTCACCCTGTACCCTGTCCATTCCATTGGCGGCGCCCTGTAATCCCCTGAAAATATTGCCACCACCTATCACAATGGCTAACTGAACGCCTTCATCTACAGCCTGTTTAATTTCCCTGGCATACACAGCCAGTCTTTCCGGGTCTATGCCATGCTTTTGATCTCCCATCAGGGCCTCACCACTCAGTTTTAGTAAAATCCTCCTGTATTTTATCATTCTAATAAGTTTATCTGATTATGACCATAGCTCTGGTCTCGTTCATGTTTTCAGTTTCAAGTCTGTACAAGTATTTTCCCGGTCTCAGATGTCTCAATCCGGCTACTACCAGGTGATTTCCTGAAGGAAAGCGGCCATTGGCAAGTTCTGCAACTACCTGTCCGTAAATATTGTAGATATTAAGTTTTACATTCGATGGTTTTTCGAGACGGAAGGCTATTGTGGTAGAACTATTTGCCGGGTTGGGATAATTCTGGATTAGGCCGGACCTGTCTATCGCTTCATTTTCGGTTATTCCAATGGAAGGATCCGCGTAAAGTAGCTGAACACACCAGTTGTCGAGCGTCCCGGTGTTACCGGCTCCTCCGTCATTTACCCTGATCTGCCAAACACCCTGAACGGGTTTCCCGTTGAATATTTCCATCGGAAACTGTGGTCTGAACCGCCCTGTAAACGGTGCGATGCCCTCGGTAATAGATTGTTCGGCCTGATCATCAAAAAGGGTATTGGTGTAATTGTCACCTTCGCCGCCATTACGGTCACTTAGCATAATCGTTGTATCATCGGGTCCTTTCAGTATAAGCCTCAGCTCGCCTGTTCTGGTATGGCTGATGTCAACTTTAACATTCAGGTCAAGGATGTCTCCGGCTGATGAGATCTCTACCTGATCATAGGTATTCTGATAGTCATTGATCGCGAGGGGCGTGTTGGGTGAGCAATCGTTTAAAGCTATCAGATAATCAACCTGGTATGAAAAGAAGGTCGCAGGAGCCTGCGTTCCCGGAGGGCTGATGCCCCTTCCGCCGGCTGGCAAAGATGCGATAAACCTGGAAAGTGAATCCTGAACCGCAAAATAATAATGAATCTCAGTACCTATCGGAAAACCGGGAATCATAAAACTGAATGTGTTGTCAACAGATTCATAAGGAGTTACATAATCGAAACCCACTTCATCGCTGCTGTAATACAACCTGGGCGCATTGTTGCCACCGGCAATTGGCTGGTTGCTGATTACAGTAAGAGTGGCTTCACGCGGATCGGTTGAATTTCCTGAAATAACAGGATCGTGTTGCAGAACCATCCGCTGATCCCAGGCCTGCGCCGCCAGATTTGCAATGGCTGATCTGACAAAAGCAACAAAGTAGTCCATATTCAGAATGGGAATGTCGTCATTGGTCGTGTGGTAGTATGCGTTAAAATCATACCAATCCTCAATGGCCAGAAATGCCGGGTAGCCAAACTCCCAAAATGAAGCATGATCGCTGGCTGTTGTGTAATAATAGTTATGGGTAAACTGCGGTTGATATAGGGCGGTAGTTGCTATATAGTCATTGGTAAATGCCTGCGACAGACTGTTGGTGGCAATGGTATAGGTGTAGTCATTGTCAGAATCCCAGGCGATCATATCGAGGTTGAGAACACCCAGAATCTGATGCCCCTGATCGAAAGCTGATTGCGCGTAAGCATGGCTGCCGACAAGCCCTATTTCTTCCTCGTCCCAGGCGGCAAACCTGATGGTATAATCAAAATCGAAAGGTGCCAGAATGCGGGCTGCTTCCAGCACGGCGACTGTTCCTGAGCCGTTGTCATCGGCACCGGGAGCGGTCGAGCCTGAAGGCATGTTGTCGTAATGCCCGCAGATAATAAATTCCTTTTCGGGATACTTAGTGCCGGTTTTGGTGGCTATTACATTCTCACCCCTTGATCCGCTGAAATTCTGAATCGCTGGGCTATAGCCATAACCGGTGAATTTTTCGAAGATAAAATCTGCGGCCTTCGCGTTGGAAGGATTCAGGTAATGGCGCGACTGTATGGTTGAGGTTTGCCCGTTGATGGTTACGGTTGTATCGCCGGCCAGTTGCCTGATCAGCAGTAAAACCGAATTCTGGGTGGCCAGTTGTGAAAGTGAATCAACATACGGGCTATAGGCTATCTGCGAATACCCGGTAATGCCCGGTAAAATAAACATGGTAAAAAATACAAACAAACGGTAATTTTTTATCATAAGTGTAAAGTTTAAAACCGGGGTAAAATTACACAAACAACCTGACTAATCATTCTGTCCGTGACAGTTCTTGTATTTTTTTCCGCTACCGCAAGGGCAGGGGTCGTTACGCCCGACTTTCTTTTCAACCCTGATGGGCGCGGTAACCTGTTGCTCAGAAGTACGTCCGGCCTGTGAAAGCATATCTGTCCGTTCTTCTTTGAGCTTACTCATGTCGGTGCGCCTGGGTGCCTGTGCTTCCTTCACCTGCGATGGCTCCTGAATCGGGAGGTTAGCCTTTATGATGAACGAAGTAATGTCGCGGTTAACTTTTTGAATCAGGGTTTTAAACAATTCAAACGATTCAAATTTATAGATCAGCAGCGGGTCTTTCTGCTCGTAGGTTGCATTTTGAACCGAGCTCCGCAACTCATCCATCTCACGCAGGTGCTCTTTCCAGGCATCGTCAATAACGCCCAGTGTTACGCCTTTTTCAATGGCAAGTATAAGTTCGCGGCCTTTGTCGTTGTAAGCTTTTTTAAGATTGGCCACAACCTGCATCTGTTTTAATCCGTCGGTTATCGGGATGGCAATGTTCTCGTATCTCGACTCGTTTTCATAAACCTCTTTGATTACAGGGTAAGCCCTTTGAGCAAGATTATTGCATTTGGTCCTGTAATCACGGTAAACGCGGTCGAACAGTTCCTCCACAATTTCATCCTTCCTTTTCGAAAGAAAATCCTGTTCAGTAATGCCCGGTTCTGAAGCCAGTGTTTTGAGCAACGATAACTGGTAGCCTTCATAGTCCTGGTCTTCGAAGTGGTTTGCAACAATGCTTTCGCAGACATCGTAAAGCATATTGGAAATGTCAACGGCAAGGCGTTCGCCATACAGTGCATGGCGGCGTTTTTTGTAGATTACCTCGCGCTGCGAGTTCATCACGTCGTCGTATTCCAGCAAACGTTTACGGATACCGAAGTTATTTTCTTCTACCTTTCTTTGAGCGCGCTCTATCGACTTTGTGATCATTGAATGCTGAATTACTTCGCCTTCTTTTAGTCCGAGGCGGTCCATAATTCCGGCAATTCTTTCCGAACCGAACATACGCATCAGGTCATCTTCAAGCGCAACGAAGAACTGCGAACTACCGGGGTCTCCCTGTCGTCCGGCACGTCCGCGAAGCTGACGGTCAACGCGCCTCGATTCGTGCCTTTCGGTACCAATAATAGCCAGCCCGCCGGCCTCTTTCACGCCCGGTCCCAGCTTGATGTCGGTACCACGTCCGGCCATGTTGGTCGCAATGGTAACTGTGCCTGCCCTTCCTGCTTCGGCTACAATATCAGCCTCTCTTTGATGCAGTTTGGCGTTAAGCACATTGTGTTTGATTTTACGAAGGGTAAGCATACGGCTGAGCAACTCGGAAGTCTCAACGGAAGTGGTACCCACCAGACTTGGCCTTCCCTTGCTGATCAGATCAACGATTTCGTCGGCAACGGCGTTGAATTTTTCACGCTTGGTTTTGTAAACCAGGTCTTCACGGTCATTCCTGACTATTGGCTTGTTGGTTGGAATAACCACAACGTCGAGTTTATAAATATCCCACAACTCACCTGCTTCGGTCTCGGCAGTACCGGTCATACCGGCCAGCTTGCGGTACATTCTGAAATAGTTCTGAAGTGTGACAGTGGCGTAAGTTTGGGTAGCTGCTTCAATTTTAACATTTTCTTTGGCTTCGATGGCCTGGTGCAGACCATCGCTGTAGCGCCGTCCTTCCAGAATACGTCCGGTTTGTTCATCAACAATTTTAATCTTGTTGTCCATAACCACGTATTCAACATCAATTTCGAAAAGCGTATAGGCCTTTAGTAACTGGTTTACGGTGTGCACCCTTTCCGATTTAACGGAATAGTCGCGCATGAGTTCCGACTTCTTTTCTATTTTGTCAGCATCACTCAGTTTTGACTTCTCCATATCGGCAATTTCGGCTCCGATATCGGGCAGAATATAGAATTTTGAATCCTGGTAAGATGCGGTGATCAGGTCGATGCCTTTTTCAGTAAGCTCAACGGTGTTCTGCTTCTCATCAATCACAAAAAAGAGCTCATCATCGATGATGTGCATATTTTTGGATTGCTCCGCCATGTAGAAGTTCTCCGTCTTCTGCATCAGGGCGCGCATACCCGGTTCGCTCAGGAACTTGATGAGCGCTTTGTTCTTAGGCAAACCCCGGAATGAGCGGAAAAGTTGTTCTCCGCCTTTTTTCTCGTTTTCCGGATTTGAAGTATCGGCCAGCAGGGATTTGGCTTCAGAAAGTAACTTGGTTACCAGGGTACGCTGAACCTCATAAAGTTTTTTAATCTCCGGCTTTAGTTGCTCGAATTCCTGATTATCGCCGCGGGGGGTGGGCCCTGAAATGATGAGCGGGGTACGTGCATCGTCGATCAGCACCGAGTCAACCTCATCCACAATGGCATAGTTGTGCGGGCGCTGCACCAGCTCTTCGGGATTACGGGTCATGTTGTCGCGCAGGTAATCGAAGCCAAACTCGTTGTTTGTGCCGAAGGTAATGTCAGCAAGGTATGCCTGGCGGCGTGCTTCCGAGTTAGGTTCATGCTTGTCGATGGTGTCAACCTTCAGTCCGTGAAATTCGTATAAAACACCCATCCATTCAGAGTCGCGTTTCGCAAGGTAATCGTTCACCGTAACGATGTGAACACCTTTTCCCGGAAGGGCATTCAGGTAAACCGGTAAAGTAGCGACCAGCGTTTTTCCTTCACCGGTAGCCATTTCCGAAATTTTTCCTTCGTGCAGTACGATTCCTCCGATCAACTGAACATCGTAGTGAACCATGTCCCAGGTAATCTCGTTACCGCCGGCAACCCATTGGTTGTGGAAAAGAGCCTTGTCGCCGGTAATTTCAACATGCGCTTTAACGGCTGCCATATCGCGATCCATCTGCGTGGCAGTAACTTCAATAATATCATTCTCTTTGAACCGGCGCGCGGTTTCCTTTACAACGGCAAATGCTTCCGGAAGTATTTCATTCAGAACGCCCTGAGTGATTTCGTAGCTTTGGTTGCCCAGGTTGTCGATCTCTATATAGACCTTTTCCTTCTCGTCCATATCCATCTCTGGATCGGATTCGATCTGTTCCTTAAGATCGGCTATTGTTTTTTCTATTTCGGCTGTAGCAACGGATATTTTTTCCTTGAACTCAGTGGTTTTTTGCCTGAGCTCATCGTTGGAAAGCTTTTCTATCAGTGGGTAAACAACTTTGATTTTTTCAAGAACGGGGTTAATTTCCCTGATGTCTTTATCGGATTTTGATCCGAGCATTTTTTTCAAAAAGGAGAGCATACGAAAGTATTATTTATCTTTTATTTCCGGGGAACTTTACACAATGTTTCTGTGACAGGCTTCCTGAAATCAGAAACTGTACCGCAAGTAGCATTGATGCGCAAAGTTAGGTAATTTAGGGAACACGCAGGATTAAAAGTCGGGTAATGCTTGAATTTACTGTTAAGTGGCAGATGGAATGATATGACAGGATAAACAAATGAGCCGCGACATATTGTCACGGCCCGCTGATTAATACTCATCTTCGTGAAAGAAGAAATCTTCTTTGGAAGGATAGTCAGGCCACAAATCCTCGATGCTGTCATAAACTTCCCCTTCATCTTCGATTTCGTGAAGGTTTTCTATAACTTCCATAGGGGCACCTGATCTGATACTAAAATCTATTAATTCTTCTTTAGTTGCAGGCCAGGGTGCATCCTCAAGTTTTGAAGCCAATTCTAAAGTCCAGTACATTGTAAGGAATATTTACGGGTTTAATTTTTTTGCAAAAATAATCTAATTTCATTCAAAATCAAGTTAAAAACGGGAACCTGATAGAATTGTTCAAATTGAAATTAAAATAGTGCTAAAGCCTTGCTTTCCAATGGGTTTCATTTACATGAAAGTCATATGAAAACTTTCTGGCCAATACAAACAGGAAATCAGACAACCGGTTAAGATACTTAATAACCATTTCACCCTGCATAGTTTCAGGGGTGTTTTCTACAAGTCTGATGGTGAGTCTTTCGGCTCGCCTGCATACGCACCTTGCAACATGGCTGAGTGATACGGCCTGATGCCCGCCCGGTAAAATAAACGATGTAAGGGGTGGTAAAGTTTCATTCATTTTGTCAATCTCCGACTCAAGCAACGTGATATCTGCTTCAAAAAGGCCTGGCAGAGGTCTTAGTGGAACAGAGGTGTCGGCTGCAAGCAACGATTCGGCAGTAAAAATGCGGTCCTGAATTTCGATCAGCAGTTCCCGGGTGCGGGCATCTATCTCCTGGTCGCGGATCAACCCGATGAAAGAGTTTAGTTCATCGAGTGTTCCGTAAGCCTCGATTTTGTCGTGGTACTTCGGAACTCTGGTTCCACCGATCAGAGAGGTTTGTCCCTTATCACCGGTTTTTGTATATATTTTCGAATCGGAGTTCATCAGAACAGCGTTTTGGTTAGGTCGTCAAAAAACAACAATAGTTGTTGAATGTTCAGCTCACCGGTTTAAGATTTCTCGTAAAATTTCATGGTCCTGATGTTGGTGTTTAATTCATCAGATGAAATCAATCCGTCAGAAAGCCTGACAATGCGGTGTGCATGTCTTGCTATATCTTCCTCGTGTGTAACCAGGATGATGGTGTTGCCTGCCTTGTGAATCTGTTCGATAAGCCCCATAATTTCAATGGATGTTTTTGAGTCGAGGTTCCCTGTGGGCTCATCGGCCAGAATGATGGAAGGATTGTTTACCATAGCCCTGGCAATGGCTACTCTTTGCCGCTGACCACCCGAAAGCTCATTTGGCTTATGTTTCACACGGTCACCCAGTTTAACATCTTCCAGCACTTCCATGGCGCGCTCCAACCGGCGTGGCTTGGCGAACCCGGCGTAAATCATCGGAAGGGCCACATTCTCCAAAGCTGTAAGACGGGGCAGAAGGTTGAACGTTTGAAATACAAAGCCAATTTCCTTATTTCTGATTTCAGCCAGTTCGTTGTCCTGCATTTTGCTCACATCATTTCCGTTCAGCCAGTAACTGCCCCCGGTAGGTGTGTCGAGGCATCCCAACAGGTTCATCAGGGTCGATTTGCCCGATCCGGAAGGGCCCATCAGCGCCACAAATTCATTTTTTTTTATGCTCATCGTAACGCCCCTGAGGGCGCGCACGATTTCAGTCCCGACTTTGAAAAAGCGGGTAATTTCGTCAAGGCGGATTATTTCCTGGTTCATGCCGGGGTATTTGTATACATTCTGATAATTAATTAAACGTCTGTTTTAAAGCAAGATAAAAAAAACAATATTCTGCCTGCCATCACTTTTTCATCATTGATATTGATCTTTATTTGGCTTTCCTTACTTTTGTCTTGACACAAAAGTAACAAAAAGTCAAGGCTTCCTGAAAATGGCTAAAAACAGGCGAGCGATTTTAGCTGAAAGAAATGAGGTTGAACCTTTTCTCCCTCTGCCTCAAACCGGTGTACACTATTCTTATGAGCTCTGCCAGATATTTTCGGTTGCATTTCTTCACCTCATCCACCCTTCGGGCACCTTCTCCTTAAGGAGAAGGAAATTTGACTTTTTAGTTTTAACGCTGCCTGTTTTCTTAACGCCATTTTCAGAAGGCCGATCCTTTTAATCTGATTGTAAAGTAAAGAAACTACAGTTGAAAATTTCTTTTTTAAATCTCAGAGTTTGGAAAAAAATCCTGAATTTGAATTAACCAATTGTTTCTAATTGACACAGCGGGTAAGCAGTTTAATCTATCATTGTGAATTCATAAATGAACAATACTTCGTTAAAATTTTGCATTAGATTGAAAATCAAATAGTTATTAGAACAGTTTGATTATTTACAAATGCTTGAGAATCAAATTCTTGCGTCACTTCGACAAGCTCAGTGCATCGCATTGCGTCTTTGCGTGATTCTTAAACTTACCGAACTATTTAACTGAACGAACAAATGTAAAAATATATTGTCAGAACCTGATGATAAAATGCTGACGACTTAGTTCACGCCTGAAAAATACGATTCCCATAAAGAAGAGGTCGATGGTTAGTCTCACCGATTCATGTTTTTTGATCTCTTCCCATGCCTGTTCCATTTCAGAGGACCAGTGAATATCGTGGAAAATATACACGGAGTCGTTGGCAGCATGTTTTTCAAGGCGACTGAAATAATTCAGGGTACCTTTTTTTGTGTGATTTCCATCGATGAATGCAAAATCAACAACTCCGGTTTTTTTCATCAGCCCCGGCAGCACCACATCGAAATTACCCACAGTAAACTCAACGTTTTCGGACCCGAGTGCATTCAGGTTATTCGCAGCAAACTCGGCGGTAGAGGCACATCCTTCCAACGCAAGAAAAGTGCTGTCGGGCGAAGCTGAAACCTGATACATAGAGCTGATACCCAATGAGGTGCCCATCTCAAGCATGATCTTAGGCTTATAGTATTTTACGATGCGGTGCAGCAACCTGCCATACTTAACGGGTATTCCTGATCGTTCAGCGATATCTTTTACCCGGCGGAGGTGGGTAGAATAGCTGGCCCTTCCTTTGCCGGTGCCAAAATCGATGATTTCGACCAGGTTGGGGTTGCGCAATAAATGGCTTCGAAGTGCTTCAACCCGTTTATATTCGGGGTATTCTGTTTTGTCGTTTAAAACATTGGTAACAAAATCGTAAACAAACGGCGAATGAACACTATGCCTGTTTTTAGCCTTGAAGAGGTAACTGAAATATCTGAGTGTGATGAAGACTGATCTTGGTATCATGGTTGCAAAATTAACAAAAAGATGATCAGCCGCCCCAGGTTTCACGGTCGAGACTGCGATAATGGATGGCTTCGGCCAGATGGTCCGACCTGATATCAGCACTGTTGTCGAGGTCGGCAATGGTGCGGGCTACCTTGAGTATGCGATCGTAAGCCCTGGCTGAAAGGCTGAGTTTTTCCATCGCATTTTTCAGCAAGGTGTGCCCGGTTTCATCAATCTTACAGATATCCCGCAACATTTTGGTGGTCATCTGGGCATTTGAATGGATTTCCTTACTCTCTTTGTAGCGTACTTCCTGAATCTCCCGCGCTTTTACCACCCGCTCCCTGATGGCATCACTTTTTTCAGAATTCCTGATATCCGACAACTCGCGGAAAGGTACAGGCACTACTTCCACATGAATGTCGATGCGGTCGAGCAGGGGGCCCGAAATCTTGTTCAGGTATTTCTGCACGACCCCCGGTGCGCAGACACACGCCTTGTCAGGATGGTTGTAATAGCCACAGGGGCAGGGGTTCATTGATGCAACCAGCATAAAACTGGCAGGATATTCCACCGATAGCCTTGCTCTTGAAACGGTGATGTGCCGGTCTTCGAGTGGTTGCCTGAGGACCTCAAGTACAGTTCTTTTAAATTCGGGCAACTCATCCAGGAATAATACACCATTGTGGGCCAGCGAGATTTCGCCGGGTTGTGGGTTTGATCCGCCCCCAACAAGGGCCACATCGGAAATGGTATGATGCGGACTGCGGAATGGCCTCACTGAAATCAGGGAGGTATTGCGGTTCATCTTACCGGCCACCGAATGGATTTTGGTGGTTTCAAGCGCTTCATGAAGGTTCAGCGGCGGAAGGATGGAGGGCAAACGCTTGGCCAGCATGGTTTTACCCGAGCCTGGCGGGCCAATAAGAATTACGTTGTGGCCTCCGGCGGCCGCAATTTCGAGCGCCCTTTTTATATTCTCCTGACCCTTCACATCCGAGAAATCGAACTCATAATCATTCACCTGCGCGTAGAACTCATCGCGGGTATTCACAATTTCACGCTCAAGTTCTTTTTCACCATTAAAGAAATGAATAACATCCAGCATATTTTCCACTCCATAAACTTCCAGGTCGCTGACAATGGCGGCCTCACGGGCATTCTGTTTGGGGAGGATAAAACCCTTAAAGCCCTGTCGCTGTGCTTCAATGGCAATGGGCAGGGCGCCTTTGATAGGCTGAAGGCCGCCATCAAGCGAAAGCTCACCCATAATGATGTATTCGGCGACTTTATCACTCTTTACCTGTTCCGAAGCGGCCAGGATGCCAATCGCGATGGTGAGGTCGTAGGCCGAGCCCTCTTTGCGGATATCGGCCGGCGCCATGTTGATCACGATTTTTTTTCCGGGAATCCGGTAACCAATATTTCGAAGTGCCGCTTCAATCCGCTGATGGCTTTCTTTTACGGCACTATCGGGCAGGCCCACCATAAAAAACTGTATGCCATTGTCCATATTCACCTCCACGGTGATCGTGATGGCATTGATTCCTATAATGGCGCTTCCGTAGGTTTTTATAAGCATAATGATGTATTAATCAGGTTTTAATTCCTTTCAATGATATCTCATCTGAATGACGCGGCCAATGCAACCGATATTTTTTTACTATAATAGTGTTATTGCAAATTTACACTTATTTAATTCATTTTGAATGGGCAATTTGTGATTTTACTTTTTCTTTTTCGTCAGACAAGGTGAAGGGGTGAATGGGATACAAGGTGACCACGGTGGCTGAGTGTTTTGCGAAATTAATGACATTTTGGAATTGCAAGAGTGCTATCGCAAAATGTATCGAAGTCACAAGTGGTAAGGGGAGAAGGGCAGACTGAGGGACTGAGGGACTGAGAGACTGAGAGACTGAGAGACT
>JBBQBC010000121.1:0-12073 GCA_038317155.1 Bacteroidales bacterium | reverse complement strand
GGTTTTCAACAGGCTGGTACCTGAAAATCAACCGTATTACAAACATACGCTTGAAGGAAGCGATGATATGCCGGGACACATCAAAGCAGTATTGTCGGGGTCCGGTGTTACGGTACCGGTTACGAATGGAACGCTAAATCTTGGAATGTGGCAGGGCATTTACCTATGCGAATTCCGGAATAACGGAGGCTCCCGGCGGCTTGTTGCCACAATTTCAGGATAGCAAATACCAAATAGGGTAATTCCAATGCGGATTTTTATTTGCTCAGATATTCGTAATACCATTGTATGGCCTCTTTCAACCCATCTTTAAGGCTGTATGCAGGATTGTATCCTAACAATCGCCTTGCTTTTTCGATGGAGGCCAGTGAATGCAAAATATCGCCTTTGCGCGGAGGCCCATAAACCGGATGAATACCGGCGATGGCCGGATTAAAGTCAGCAAGCAACAGGGTAAGCTGATTGTAAAGTTCATTCAGGCTGGCATTCTCGCCAAATGCCACGTTGTAAACTGTATTCAGCGCTTCAGGATTCTCTGTAAGCAAAGCCAGTTGATTAACCTGAACTACATTTTCAATGTAAGTAAAATCACGTGAATGGCTGCCATCACCATTTATTACAGGTGGAATTCCATCAATCAACGATTTGATAAATTTCGGGATCACGGCAGCGTAAGCCCCATCAGGGTCCTGGCGTTTACCGAATACGTTAAAGTAGCGTAGTCCGATGATTTCCATTCCATAAAGGTCGGCAAAAACGCTGGCATACAACTCATTGACATATTTTGTAACTGCATAGGGTGAGAGCGGTTTGCCGATGTGCTCTTCCACCTTTGGCAGGGCGGGATGATCGCCATAAGTTGATGAACTGGCGGCATAGACAAACCTTTTGATTCCGCTGTCGCGGGCTGCCACCAGCATATTCACAAATCCGCCGATATTCACATTGTTTGTTGTAACCGGATCGTTTATTGAACGGGGTACCGATCCCAGCGCAGCCTGATGCAGCACAAAATCCATTCCTTCAGTCGCTTTTTTGCAATCCTCCATATTTCTGATATCGCCTTCGATTAAGGTGAAATCCGGATGATTCAGAAATGGTGCAATGTTTTCTCTTTTGCCGGTAGAAAAATTGTCGAGGCAAACTATCCGGTTGTCTTGTTTCAGCAGTGCTTCAACCAGGTTTGAACCAATAAATCCGGCTCCTCCGGTAATCAATACGTTGGATTTTGAGAGTTTGCGCATGCTTTGAGCGGTCAGGTTTGGATGTATGGTAACTGATTAATTATGTTGCTGGGTGAAGAAGGATAAAGGTAATAGAATTTTATCAAAAACAAAATACTGGATTATAACGAAATCCTGATCATTATTTACAACTGCATACATTCTGTCGCGGTCATGTGTTACGGTAGAGCCATCAAAAACATCAATTTCGGGTACAGGTAGTTTACGGCCAAAAGTTCTGGCTGTCTGCCGTGTTCCATCTTTCAGTTCAAGCGTTATGCGATGCAGGGGCAGCGATCCCATGATAGAATCCTTTTTAGCTGCATCCATATCGTTGAGCAGCGCTTCATACCTTATATTCCTGAATGCATTTACAAACGACATCAACTGTAGGGTGTCAAAATGGGTAACCTTCTGGTTGTCAATTAATCTGAAAAGGCTCAGACTTTGATTGTTGTTATTGATTACCTTGAATGACTCTTCGGGTTTTTCAAGAAATTCAAGTCGTATTTCTTTTATTTCAGGGAGCTTCTTGTTGAAAACAGTGTGCACACGCCAGTCGGATTCGAGCGTTGAGAAGCGGGTTGCAACATAGCCACGTAATCCCGGCATGTAAATAACTACCGGAATACTGGCTCCCTCCATCAATGCAAAAGTGCCTACATTATCCATGGTAGCATCACCTATATAGTAGGTTTTGGTTAATTTCTCGTAGGGGAAGAAATTATATTTGCCAAGCCTGATGCGAAAAGTATTCTGGTAGATTTCAACTTTTACTGATTTTGTAGAAAGTAATTTGATGATGTTGTTGTGTGCTGCCCTGGCAACCGGCTCCCTTACCTGAAGGTTGCTGATGGTTTGGAGAAGGGTGTTCATATTTTCAACATGCGCATCATATTTACCATTAAGGGTCCATTTACCGTCTTTATTTCGTTCAAGCAGAACTTTATTGTCTGACTTGTCAGCCATAAAAATCCGGGTAACCGACGCAGTGTCAGTTACTGAAAACTCACTGATATCAGGGCTAAGGGTTTTATTCGACTTGTTCAGAAGGAAAAAGGCAGCAACAACAGCCAGAATTAGAGTAACTATTAAAATATTCCTGTTCTTTCGCATAATTATTCGGGCATTAATGAATGAGTCAGCATTATCTGGCGTACCTGCGTTTCCGGATGGTAAACTGAACAATTCCGAAAATTATTACCAGTAGAATAGGTGCCAGAATGTTAATCAGTTGCCACATAAGCATCTGGTCACGGGCTTTGGTTACATCGAGAACCCTGAGCCTGAGTTCGCGTGATCTTACAGACATCAGACCGGTATCATCACAAAGGTAATTTACACAATTCATGATAAAATCGCGGTTGCCGAATGTCTGACCAGTATGCCGGTCGTAACCCAGCGGCAATGGTATAAGGTTTCCGTTGTCCATCTGCACCTGGTTTTTGATGATATCGCCATCACTGATAACAATCATGCGGTTTTCGGTATTCTTTTCAGTGAAGCCAAGTTCGGGTGCCTGGGATATCTCAGCAGTAAGTCTGTTTTTAAAAAGTGATTCAAATTCACCTTCCAGCAATACTGCAACAGGCTGAGGCGGATCTGTGTAATCGTTTGGATCAGGATCTTTGCGTAGCAGATCGAGCGATATCATGACAGGTGTAGGGGCAATCCGGGTGTATTTAGAAGTTTTCAGAAGGATTGTCTTCTTAATCAAGGGGCTGCCAACCGTATCAATACTACTGATAAATTCTGTTCTGACCGCGTTGAGATTGTTAACGATCGGATTCGTTGAAGTTGCCGTAAGTACAGGGAAATAGTACCACGGGAAAAAGCTGAATTGCGGTTGGTTTCCTGTGCGACCGGTCACCATTGGAATTGGCAGTGCATTGATATCGAGCAGCAGGTTGCTGTTTAACCGCACACCGTATTTAAAAAGCTGATCATTCAGGTTTATATCCTGCGTAATCCCCATGGTGTTATCAGTAGTTTTAAGACTGTCCATTGTTGCAAACACGGGTTCAACCAACCAAAGCACCTTGCCTCCCTTCATAATATACTGATCAATGATAAATTTGTCTTTTTCGGAATAGACTGAATCGGGTTTGGCAATAATGATGGCCTTGTATTTGTTAACAATGCTGAAGGAGCCGTCCTCATTTTCTTTGCGTTCAGTAAGTGCGTTCACATTGCCGGCTATTTTCACTCTTTCAACGTTGTAATAGTCGCTCAGCGAATTTCTTATATCGGCTGTTTCAATAAGCGGCAGTTCGCCGTGCCCATAGGTAAAGGCTATTTTTGGCTTGTTTGTGGTGCTTAGCTTTCTAATTGCATTTGAAATGTTATACTCCAGTGCCTGAATTGAGTTATTGATCATGGCTTCAGGTGCCGCCCCAAGTTGTTCGGCCAGCAGACTTACCGGAATTTCGCGACCTTTATAGGATACAATTGCCCCCGGGAAAATTCGTTGCTGTTCCTGCCCCTGTTTTTTGCGAACATTAATATCGGTGGGTTGCAGTCCTTGCTGAATGAGTCTTTCGTAAATTTCTCCACGGGTTTTTGCATTCTCCGAGACCGAAGGATTGATAAATTCATATTCTATGTTGTCACTATAAGCCCTGAATTCATCCAACATTTCGCGGGTAGATCTGGAAAGGAGTTTAAATCCGGCAGGGAATTCTCCATCGAGGTAAACCTTGAAAAATACAATATCGTCAGTTTCGCGAAGTAGTTTTTTGGTGGATGGTGAAAGAGAGTAACGTTTTTCAGTGGTCAGGTCGAACCTGGTAAAGATAAATGACCCGATTACGTTGAGAAGTATAATGATGACCAGGGCCAGAACAAATTGTATAATGTTGTTTCTGCGAATGTCGGTATGGCTTTTAAGCGTAGTTTCCATTTGTGTTACAACTCTTAATTACCAATGACTTTGAGTGTTTTCTTTTCATCTTTTTCCCATTTGCGGCTTTCTAATACAATCTTCGTAAGCAGGATGAACAGGATGATCAGGCTCAGGAAATAAATCACATCGCGGGTATCAATCACGCCACGGCTCATCGAAGCATAATGAGCCTGAATGCCGAGCGACATGATGAAAAGGTCGGCTTTACCAAACAGAGAGAGCCCGGAAATAAAATCAAACCCGGTATAGGCAAAACCACTTAAAACCAAAGCCAGAATAAATGCAACAATTTGGTTATCAGTAATTGATGATACAAAAATACCTATGGCAACAAAGGCAGAAGCCAGGAAAAGTAGTCCGAGATAGGAGCCCCACAGACCTCCCATATCAATGTTTCCTTTGGGCAGGCCAAGCAGGTAGACCGAGATGGCATAAATCAATGTTGGTAAAAGTGAAAAAAACACCAGGGTAACCCCGGCAAGGTATTTTGCCATAATTATCTGTAAATCAGTAATCGGTTTTGTAAGCAGCATTTCGATGGTGCCGCTTCGTTTCTCATCGGCAAATGTGCGCATAGTGATGGCAGGTATGAGAAACAGGAAGACAAAGGGTGCCAGCATAAACAGGTTGTCGAGACTCGCATAACCATTCTCAATGATGTTGAATCCCAATGGGAAAACCCAAAGGAATAAGCCATTGATCAGAAGAAAAACGATAATAGCGAGGTAACCGATCAGCGAATTCAGGAAACTGAAGATTTCCTTTCGGAAAAGTGTAAACATCATGATAATTTCTATCTTCTTTGAGGCCGCTAAATTACTCAAAAACGGCATAGAGGAGAGAGAAGGCCGAAATAATTAAACAAGTGAAAAGGGTTTTACAGGGTTCGGAAGTTTAAAGATGAGATTATCTGAATTCGATCAGTATTACGTCGTCGTTTTTAATACCGAGCAGGCTTGCTGCCTTTCCCTTATTGATGGCTATTTCAACGAATCCGGTTGTGCTGAAGAGCAATGCAATTTCACCTTCGGGAACTTCGCCGTATGCATCGCGCACACCATTTACAGGATGGGATTTACCCTTGATTATCAGTGAGAACCTTTGGTTTTTACCTACTTCGGTAAACTCGCCTGCGGTTATATTGAGGAAAACATTCTCGTAGTTATCAATATAAATTACCCTGCCACCGATGTTACTTCCGTTGATTTGAGGGCTCAGGGTGATCAATGCTTTCAGTTCTGCCCTGATATCGCCCAGTTCATCTATGTTTCCACCATTAGCCAGGTGCACCGCGGCTTTGACAAACCGGTCGCGTGTTGAAAATATAAAATAGCCGGTATCCTGGGCAACGGTCAGTTCAACAATTTTCTCGGGATGTCCGTCAAACATCAATGTGAAAACTCCATTATCTGCTCCGATAAAATAATGCCCCTTATATTGGATCGCAACATGCGGAGTGGTTTCCGATTCTTCAGTATTAACGCCAACGATGTGAATGCTTCCTTCAGGAAAAGAAGGAAATGAATTGCGCAGGATAAACGATACCTTTTTCAGGTCATAAGGTGGTATATTGTGCGTAATATCAACAATCCTAGCCTCAGGCAACTTTGTCAGGATGGCTCCTTTTACGGCACCTGCATAGTGGTCGCGCAAGCCCCAATCGGTTGTTAAAGTAATTACCGGAACCATAGAATTCATTTTTTCTGTTATGCAAAATTACATTATCCGCTTATGTAACCAAGGAATAACAAATTTATTAATCATATTTCTGAAAACTTTGTCTCAGGTGCAAATGAGTTGAAAATAATCGCAATTGTATAGGCTGGTTTTAATAATTTTGCAGGAAATAATGAGAAAATGATCAGACACATTGTATTTTTCCGGCTGGCGGAAAATATTCCAGAGCATCAACGAACCGGCCTGTTAAAGGAAGTAAAATTAAAACTGGAGGAACTTCAGGCTTTGATACCGGGAATATTGTCGTTGGAAATAGGAATAAACACTGCTGATGATCCCAAAGCCGCTGACCTCTCTTTACTGAGTAAATTCAATGACCGGGATGCATTAACGTTTTATCAGATACACCCGGCTCATAAGGCATTTATTGAATGGAACCGCGATAAATGTCCCAAATATTCAGTTGTCGATTACGGGATTTAAACCGGTTTCTGTGGCAGGAAATTTGTGAACTTCTCGTTGCTGTAAATAAAGCTAAACATGATAAAATTAAAGACATTTTTGAATCTCTTCCTATTGCTGATCCTAGTTGCTTCATGCAATACCAAGGGCGAAAGCTATACCAGGTACACAGGTTACATAAGTGTTGTAGAAACCAGCATTCCTGACAGTGCATTGCCTGGTCAAACGGTCCCGGTTTATGTAAAAGCCACCGCGCCCAATGGCTGCTGGTCTGATCTTAAAATATATCTCGAAAGATCGGTTCTAACTGATACACTATACGGGATTACAGCAACCGGATTATTTGAGTCATCCAATGGACTCTGCACCCAGGTGCTAATTACTGCCGATACGACTTTTGAGTTTAAACCTGATTCAGCAGGCACCTATATTTTTGTAACTTATTCCTCAGACTTACAAGCTGTTTATGATACGGTTTATGTTGTGGATTCTGTTCATGTAAGAAATCAGCATTCCAGGTAATTCGTTTTGGTAGTTCATGACAAAGAAATTTGAAGGCATAAAGCTGATACCGATCAATGCCGGCCATTTGCGCCATGGTGCTGCAGTAACAATTCCCGGGATTGGAATTATATCCGGAAAAACCGGCATAAAACAGCGGGATCTGCTTCGGCATGAGTTTGGCCATATTCTGCAATTCAGGGAATGGGGATTTATATTTTACTGGTTCCGGATTGCGCCGGCCAGCCTGTTAAGTGCCAGAAAAGCAAATAAAACAATATTCTATAAACACATGGGCTGTTGGACCGAATGGTCGGCTAATCTATTGAGCTATCATTACTTTAAAGAACCACTCGATTGGGACTTCGTTCGTTATCCCATTCAAACAACAGCAGAAGATATAAATGCTCTACCTAAATATCTGAGGCATAAAATCAATTCCATTCTGAAATTAGCCTGAGCTTGAGAATCAGGCAACCCCGAGGTTAGGAAAGGTACTTATTATAATTGATTCTCTGTTTCTGCTTTTATCCTTGCTTCTTTCTTTTTACGGAGGCTTACTGCAACATGAAAGAAAAATCCAAAACAGGCGCCGATTAAAAACATGATCAGAAGCATAAGCGATTTGGACATCTCAAAACTCCAGAAGAAGAGTGTGAGACCCGCTACTTCAGAATTCTGAACCGCAAAAATTACGAGGAGGATAACCGCAATGATAGAAACAATGGCTGATTTTGACATTTGGGCCGATTTTAAGATAGTTGTTTCAAAGTTAGATAATATTTATCTTTGTGTCCATCCTGTTAAGCCAAAACTGTAAAATTTTCCAATCTGCCATCATGAAAACATCCGGGAAAAAATATCTTTTTACCATTTTGCCAGCGCTTCTGGTTCTGATTGCCGGGTTATACACGGGTTTGAATTATCAGGACAAAATCAGCCCTGAGCACTTTATGCTTAGCCGTGTCAGCCTGCCAAAAGGCCCCGATTATCTGCCGACTGACTGGATGGATCGACAGCGTACCTTCCCTTATGGCGGAATAAAGACTGAGGTTTACCTTGCAGCCGTCAGGCAAGCCAGAGATTTAAATGCTTCGGCCGAACGCAGCGGTTACAGTTGGGTATTTGCAGGCCCGGATAATATTGGTGGCCGGATTACCGATATTGAAATTCCAGGTGAATCGCTCTCAACTGTTTATGTTGCTGCTGCTTCGGGTGGTATATTAAAAACTACCAACAACGGGGCAACATGGTCCAATATTTTCAGCGATCAGGCTACGATTCCGGTGGGCGATATAGCAATAGACAAGACAAATACAAACCTGATGTATGCCGGTACCGGTGAGGCAAATTCGTCAAGCCAGAGTTTCAGGGGCGATGGCATCTATAAATCGACTGACGGAGGAACAACCTGGCAGCATTCAGGACTTGATTTATCGGCCTATATTGGAAGGATAGTCATAGACCATTCAAACAGCGAAAGGGTTTATGCAGCGGCCTGCGGTAATCTGTTTACCCCCGATGGCAACAGAGGCGTTTACAGAACTACCGATGGCGGTAATACCTGGGAAAGGATACTTTTTGTAAGCGATTCTACATCAGCAATCGATATTGTTCAGCACCCCACCAATCCCGATATTCTATACGCAGCCATGTGGGAGCGGATGCGTGGTCTCAACTATCGCCGCTCTTTCGGGCCTTCTTCGGGCATCTGGAAAACTTCCGATGGTGGCGATACATGGACCGAACTCACCTCCGGACTGCCACAGAACAGTGAAACCGGAAGAATTGGCCTGGCAATTTCACCTTCTTCCCCATCGGTTCTTTATGCGTTTTACGACAACCAAAATGAAGTAGCAATTTATAAAACACAAAACAGCGGGCAGAACTGGACCCGAACCAATGACAATAATCTTCAGGGTATGAATAGCTCATTCGGCTGGTATTTCGGTCAGATACGTGTTGATCCGATAAATTCGCAGAAGCTTTTTGTTTTGGGATTTGTTGTCTTTACCTCTTCAGATGGGGGTAATTCATGGTCAGAAACAGGCGATGAGATGCATGTTGATCATCATGCCATGGTGTTTCATCCGGGAAGCGGTCGCATTTATGAAGGAAATGATGGCGGACTCTATTTCAGCGATAACAATGGTTCGAGTTGGTTTAAGATCAACAACCTACCGCTCACCCAGTTTTACGATATTGAAATAGACCATCTGAACCCTCTGAGGCTTTATGGTGGTACTCAGGATAACAATACTGTTCGCACCTGGACCGGCCAGACAAATAATTGGGAAGCTATACTGGGCGGTGATGGGTTTTACAGCCTTGTTGATTATACGAATTCCAACATTATTTATGCTGAATACCAATATGGTGCCTTACACAAATCGACCAATGGTGGCAATTCGATGAATCCGGTATATACTTACTGGTCATCCGACAGGGTTAACTGGTCGGCACCTGTAGTTATGCATCCGACAAACCCGGCGACGTTGTACTTCGGCACTTACCGGGTTTGGAAAACCACCAATGGGGCCAATTCGTGGAGCGCAGTAAGTGGTGATCTGACCAACGGTGACGATGGAAGTTCCTTTCATACCATTACTACGCTGGCCATTTCAACACTCGAGCCAGATATTGTCCTTGCCGGAACTGATGACGGCCGGGTGCACATCAGTATCAATGGTGGTTCACTTTGGAATGACATCAGTGCCGGTTTGCCCCAAAGATGGATAACCCGTGTTGCAACCGATCCGTTTGATGTAAATACCATTTTTGTTACCCTTTCCGGATTCAGGTGGGACGAACCGCTGGCGCACATTTTTAAATCTACCAACCTTGGACAGACCTGGCAACCGATAGCTAATGGCCTGCCCGAACTGCCGGTGAATGCTTTTGTCGCGGATCCGGGTGAGCAGGGGAGGTACTTTGTAGGAACCGATGCAGGTGTCTTTCTGAGTGAAAATGCGGGCGAAACCTGGCAGAGTATGAATCAGGGGCTCGGAAATGTGCCGGTGACCTCCATGAAAATTCATGCTGATGAGAATTTTCTGGTGATTGGGACTTACGGTCTTTCAGCATATAAATTCGATTTAAACCAACTTAATGTCGGAATCGAAAAGTTAATTACTCCTCAGAGCAGTCTCAGTGTTGGAAATCCTTATCCGCTGCCTTTTAATCCGGCCAATGATGGTTTTTTAAATTTCAGGATCGGCGCCGGACAAGTTGCTAATGCGACCATTCGCATCACCGACATCTCCGGAAAGGAAGTGTATATTGCTGAAAACTTTAACCTTGGTCAGGGTTTCACAATATTTAAGTGGAATGGGCTGAGTAATCGGGGGTCAATGGTCGGACCCGGAATCTATTTATTGCAGGTAAGAGCCGGAGGGAATAAAAGCTCCGTTAAGTTTCTTGTCTTGTAGATAGCACTCATTAATTTACAGAGACAATTTTAGTTATGACATATACCTGACTTATCATTTTAAGGCCACAAAGACAATGAACTCTCTGCACATTATGAGTATAGTTATTTTTGTATTAATTCTTTATTGGTTGGGGTTCAGAAATGGCAAATCAAAAATCAACCTCATATTAAAACTCCTGACTGTTTGGACATATTTTATATTCATCTACTATACAGGGCGGTGGGACTTTCTATCTTATTTTTTTCGCTACATTTTCTTGTTCTTTTTAGTTGTTTTGACAATAAAGGCATTGATGCAATTCAAAAGACTTGTACTATTTGAAAAGAAAAAAATATGGGGTTGGACAAAATTCACCGGGCAATTTCTGTTTTTGCTTCTATTGTTTTGGGGTTGCATTGAAGTAATAAGTGGATTTTCGACTGAAGAAAAAGGAATTAGTATTGCTTTTCCGCTAAGAGAAGGATTTATCGGCCAAGGTGGAAATTCAGAACTCATTAATTATCATCAGTCTGACACTACATCGCAGCAATACGCTTTGGACATCGTTAAATTAAACTCCTGGGGAATGCGCGCGTGCGGTTTCCTTCCTGACGACTTTAATAAATATGCCATTTATGGTGACACTATATTTAGTCCTTGTGACGGTAAAATAGTTAAAACGAGAGACGGTCAAGACAATGCTCCACCTGGCGTTGCAGATACTCTTAATCCCAGGGGTAATTATATTGTTCTGGAATATGAAAATAATTTAATTGTAATGGGCCATATGATGAAAAATTCAATAAATGTATCAACAGGTGATATTGTAAAAAAGTGACAACCAATTGCTAGGGTAGGTAATTCAGGACGCACCACTCAACCGCATCTGCACATACACGCAATTGCAGGGACAGACACGAGTAAAATTATATATGGCGGAAACGGAATCCCAATTTACTTTGACGGTAAATTCCCTATAAGAAACGACAGAATAAATAAATAATAGGAGTGCTAAAAAAGCATATGCCGACCTATAAGTGCTATTCTTTCAGAAAGGCTTTTCGGGCATGAGTTTTCTGCCTGACTGGCTTAACAAATCTTTCTAGTGAAACCGAATTGTCAGTCAGGTCTATACGACATACTTCATTCGGGCAGCCTCAACCCTGTCTGACTGGCTTACTAATCACTCTTTTGAAACTTGATTGTCAGACAGGCAGCCTCAACCTCAACCTAAACCTTTACCTTTACCTAACCCTAACCCTAACCCCGATTTACATAATAGAAAACAGGTATGCTCTGGATTTATTCCTCAGTCTGTGCAGACTTGCCCGATAACCAAAGGTCGCGGTTTGATTTCAGGATGTTATCAATAAACAAGGTAAGGTTCTTAATTTCGGCAAGCATATTAAGGAAAAGTATGCTGTTTCGTGTACCGGTTTCGTTGTTTTTAATGCGTTTCACCTGCTTTTCCCGGGTTTCATCAAGAAGCCGGAGAATGTTGTTTTGCCGTTCCTTTATTTGTTCAATATCATCGTATCGGTTATTCCTGAGAATCTCAATAGCTCCGGTAAAAAGGAGTGAAATTTCACCATTCAGGCGTGATATTTCCTCAATCTGCACAGGAATCAGCGGCTTGTGATTGTTTTCAACATGCTCGTAGCAGGGATTGGTGATGTAATTAATACTGTGATTGACTTCACGAAGGGAATCAACCGCCTGAACATAATAGTGGCCTGATTCTATGGAATCTTCTTTCAGGTTGAGCAATGTGGCACTGATATGCATCTTGAGCCTCTTGGTAGAAACATTCAGTGCTTCGGCATTATTTTTGGCATTACGGAGCATTTTGCGGTCTTCATCTACCAGGCCCTTTATAGTTTCATTGAAGATAGACAGAC
>JBBQBC010000120.1:0-12120 GCA_038317155.1 Bacteroidales bacterium | reverse complement strand
ATGATGTGTCTAAACCTTCGTGTATCTATTTTCCCTTTTCCAACTTCTATAAGTGTACCTACAATTGCCCTTACCATATTTCGGAGGAACCGATTGGCTTTGATATGATAAATAAGCATGTTATTCTCCATCAGAAAATACGATTCATATATTGCGCAATCGTTGGTTTTGGTTTGGGTGTGTGATTTAGAAAAACAGGTAAAGTCGGTGTAATCAAACAATACTCTGGCAGCTTCATTCATTGCATCAATTTCCAGATGGGTAGTATAAATCCACGAAAGGCCAACAGAAAACGGATTCTTTTGTCGCGAAATATAATAACGATAGGTGCGTGAAAGCGCCGAAAATCTTGCATGAACATCCGGCTTTACCCTAAAGGCATCCATTACAACAATCGATGGTGGAAGAAACCTGTTCAGTTTGGCGATCAGCCGGAATAGTTCTGAATCGTCAATAGCTACTGCTGTATCAAAATGGGCGAAGAAATTTCTGGCATGTACTCCGGTATCTGTTCTTCCTGCACCGGTCAATTTTATCGGACTTCCATATAACATGGATAAGGCAATTTGCATTTCCTCCTGCACGGAACGGGCATTGGACTGTAGCTGCCAGCCATGAAAATCAGTGCCATTGTATGCAAATTCTAAAAAATACCTGAAGTAATCCATAACATTACAAAAGTAAAAATATCCCCGGAACTTTAGCCTGCTTCATTTAACTGCCTTCTATATCTGTTTTAATGTTTAGAACAATTATAAATTACTGATCCGGAGCAAAAAAACATGCTTATTGTTAATGAATTCACAAAAGAATAATTAAATTTGAGGCGGATTGTTAATCAATTCACAAGTCACACTCAAATCACCAATTAATAAAGTATTTTATCAAACTAAAGTTGGAGGATTATATGTCAACAACAGAAGTACTAGTAAAGGACCTGGTTAAACAAAACGGCAATACACGTAATAGCCTGATGCCTGTTTTACAAGGGATTGTGCAGCAGGAACATTTTTTGTCGGAAGAAGCCTTGCTTTGTGTAGCAAAAGAGCTTGATCTTGCAGCCGCAGATGTTTATGGAACTGCGAGTTTTTACACATTCCTCGACACGGTTCCCCGTGGAAAAAACATTATCAGGGTCTGCAAAACCATTACGTGCCACATGAAGGGGAAAGATGACATCATCAATGCCCTTTGCAACACACTTAAGATCAAAGTTGGGGAGACTACCCACGACAAAAAATTCACACTTTTAACTGCCAATTGCCTGGGATGGTGCCACAAAGGGCCGGTTATGCTCATTAATGATGAAGTATATCCGGAATTAACGACCGAAAAAGCACTCGAAATTGTTGGAGAGTATGCCAAAGGCGATCACTAAAAGTATAAGGTCACAAACAAAAAAATTACCCAAATGGAAAACAATCTTAAGAAAGTCGATATTATTTTCGAGGTAGGCGATAAATGCACGCCATACGAAGTCATGGACAAAACCTTGAAAAGGCCGGCCGATGAAATTATACTTGATCTGATTGACAGTGGTTTGAAAGGACGTGGTGGTGCCGGATTTCCAACCGGATTAAAATGGAAATTCACCCGTAACGAGATTTCTGATATCAAATATGTTATCTGCAACGCAGATGAAGGAGAACCGGGCACTTTTAAGGACAGGGAAATTCTTGACAGGGTCCCTGAAAAAATCTTCGCTGGCATGGCCATTTGCGGTTATGTAATTGGCGCGAAAGAAGGCTATATTTATGTAAGGGGGGAATATAATTTTCTGTTGAAAACCCTTCAAAAGAAACTTGATATTTTTAGCAAAGTACTGAAAGACAAACATTTTGATTTTACAGTATTCCTTAAATCAGGATCTGGCGCCTATGTTTGTGGCGAAGAAAGTGCTTTGTTTGAATCGATGGAAGGCAAGCGTGGCGAGCCCCGCAACAAGCCCCCCTACCCCACCGTTTCCGGATATAATGGCAAACCTACGGTCATTAATAATGTAGAAACATTGGTTTACACCACAATGATTTGCTACATGGGCCCTGAGAAATTCAAAGCATTGGGAACCAGCGATTCGAGAGGATCAAAAGTATTTTCGGTTTCGGGCGATACCCCGATACCCGGTATTTATGAACTTGAACTCGGTATGCCGCTGCATGAATTTGTAAATGAGTTTGGTGATGGTGATGCAAAAGCCATTCAGGTGGGAGGCGCATCAGGTCATTGTGTGCCGAGAAAGAAATTCAATGACACCATCATTGGATTTGAAGGGATACCAACCGGAGGATCAATGATGATTTTTAACAGTTCGCGTTCCATGTATAATGTTCTGCATGACTACCTGGAGTTTTTCACTGAAGAGTCTTGCGGACAATGCACCCCTTGCCGTGTCGGCTGTCAGCAACTGCTCAAAGGTATTGAAGCCGTAAAACGTGGCGAAAAACCACCTGCCTATCTTGAGGACCTGAAAAAACTGACTGCAACCATGAAAATTGCTGCTAAATGCGGACTTGGACAATCAGTGGGCAACCCATTCAACTCTATTATTGATAATTTCAGGGAGGAGATCATTTACTAATAAACAGTTAAAATAAAGATCCGGAAGTCCCATTGAATCAATAATTAACAGCTTCCAGCTTTAACCAAACTTAAAAGAAAGCGAAAAATGAGCAAATATTTAGTAAACCTTAAGATCAACAATATGCCCATCGCGGTGGAAGAGGGCACAACTATACTAGATGCAGCAAAGAAGCTGAATTTCAAAATCCCAACCCTTTGCCACCACCCCGACCTAAGCGTTGCAGGCAATTGCCGTGTTTGTGTGGTTGAAGTAAAAGGTGCACGATTATTGGCTGCTTCTTGCGCCACACCGGTTTCAGAAGGTATGGAAGTACTTACCAACAGCGAGAAGGTAAGAATAGCCCGTAAGCATATTGTTGAATTGCTGCTGTCCGAGCACAATGCCGATTGCACCAAGTGCTTTAAAAACGGCCATTGTGAACTACAGGACCTGGCAAGTGAATATAGAATCGGGGACCATGTTTTCCTCGATCTGGTGCGACCAGAATCAAAAATTCAGGATATTTCGTCACCCTCCATCGTAAAAGATGACAGTAAGTGTATCCGCTGCCAGCGTTGCGTGAGAACCTGCACCGAATTGCAGGGTGTAAGTGCCCTTGCTGTGGTGAACAAAGGAGATCATCAAAAGATTTCCACTTTCCTTAACAAACCCATGCACGAAGTAGTCTGCACAAACTGCGGACAATGTATAAACCGTTGTCCAACAGGTGCATTAACTGAAAAGAATTACATTGAGGAAGTTTGGAATGCTATTTATGATCCTTCAAAATTCGTGGTAGTACAAACCGCACCTGCTACCCGCGTTGCACTTGGTGAAGATTTGGGGATAGCAGCAGGGACAAGGGTCACCGGGAAGATGGTATCAGCACTCAAAAAACTTGGGTTCAATAAAATCCTGGATACTGACTTTACAGCTGACCTTACCATTATGGAAGAAGGTACTGAACTGCTCACCCGCCTGAAAAGGGCACTGGTTGACAAAGACGAAACAGTATCACTTCCTATGATGACTTCTTGCTCTCCGGGTTGGATCAAGTTCCAGGAACACATGTACCCTGAACTACTCAACAATCTGTCAACCTGTAAATCACCGCAACAGATGTTTGGTGTGGTAGCAAAAACCTACTATGCTGACAAGATTAATATTAAAGCCCAGGACATGATTGTAGTCTCCATCATGCCTTGCACGGCAAAAAAATTCGAATGCGAGCGGCCTGAAATGCGCGACAGTGGCTATCAGGATGTAGATTATGTGCTCACTACCCGCGAGCTTGCTATGATGATCAAACAGGCCGGTATTGATTTTGACAAACTTGAAGATGAACATTATGACAGTATTCTGGGCGAATCATCCGGTGCTGCCGTAATTTTCGGAGCTACCGGTGGAGTTATGGAAGCCGCGCTGCGCACAGCGTACGAAATAGTTACCGGGCGCGAAGTACCCTTCACCAACCTGAATATCAAACCGGTGCGTGGCATGGAGGGCATTAAGGAAGCTACCATAAAAATCAAGAATGTAAAACCGGAATGGTCTTTCCTTGAAGGTGTTGACCTGAATGTAGCCATTGCCCATGGGCTGGCAAATGCGGGACAACTTATGGAAAAAGTAAGGAAAGGTGAAACCAATTATCATTTCATTGAGATTATGGGATGCCCGGGAGGATGCCTCGGAGGAGGCGGACAACCCATTCCTACTTCACCTGAAATAAGGAAAAAGAGGGCTGAGGCAATTTATAGCGAAGATGAATCAATGGCTATCAGGAAATCGCATGAGAATCCTGAAGTAACTGAAATATACACTCAGTTCCTTGGAGAACCGCTGAGTCATAAATCGCATGAACTGCTTCATACCCATTACAAACCAAGAAAACGGTACTAGGATCATTATTCTCCCTGTAGAAGGACGGCTCAGAGCCGTCCTTCTTTTCTTTTTGGAAAAGATCATTCTAAATATATAGCACTATTTACCAGTGCAATAAAATCGTAATTTAGAATGAAAATAAATTCATTGTTATTTTTGTAACAATGTGAATTTATTCACAATTAGTTTGGTTAATTGTTTTTATAATATTAATTTTGCCGCTCCATTTGAACCTGGTTTGTGAACCGTTCATCGCCGTTAAGGTTTTAAGATTGACCAAAAATGAAACTAATAGAGGTTGTACAATTACTAAATGCAAGGGTTGTTTCGGGTGAAGACCAAGTCGGCGCTGAAGTTGAATATGCTTTTGCTTCTGATTTAATGAGTGATGTGCTTACATTGAAGACTGATAATTTGTTGCTGGTAACAGGATTGGCAAATTTACAGACAATCCGTACTTCAGAGATGTCGGATATTACCAAAATAATTTTTGTCAGAAAAAAGAAAGCAACTGAAGAAATGATCCAGCTTGCTGCTGAAAATGATACAGTGCTGATTGAGTGTGACTACTCCATGTTCAAAACCAGTGGGATTCTTTATCGCGCCGGACTAAAGCCGGTTTATTGATTTACCATGATGCACTTTGAGTTTCACATCGAAGGAGGTAATTTCTTAAAAGCAGGATCTGCTTCAAGTCAACTGAAGAAGATTCTTAAACAGTTGAATGTTGACCTTAAGATCATTAAAAGGGTCGTCGTGGCAATGTATGAGGCCGAAGTGAATATAGTAGCCCATGCATACGAAGGCGATGCATACATCGACATTGAAATGCAAAAGATTGAAGTCAGTCTTGTTGACAAGGGTCCAGGTATCCCGGATATCGGGCTTGCTATGCAACAGGGGTTTTCAACTGCCTCACCGGCAGTACGTGAAATGGGGTTTGGGGCCGGAATGGGCCTCCCAAACATTAAAAACAATAGTGATGAATTTGACATCACCTCTGAAGTGGATAAGGGAACCACTGTTAAATTTGTAATGTATCTTAATCAGTAACAACAAACAATGGAAACCAGTAATTTTCATCATGCACTTAAAATACGCGAAGACCTTTGCATTGGGTGTTCGCATTGCATGAATGTTTGTCCTACTGAAGCGATCAGAGTAAAAAACGGAAAAGCAGTCCTGCTAGGTGACCGTTGCGTAGATTGCGGGGAATGCTTCAGGGTATGCCCTGTAAATGCTATTATTATTGACCACGATGACTTCAACCATATCTTTGACTATAAATACCGCGTAGCACTTATTCCTGCTGTTTTTACAGGTCAGTTTCCTGAAGGCATTTCGCTGCTTCAAATACATAGCGTTATATTGGAATTGGGATTTACACACATTTATGAGGTTGAGAACAGTGTTGAGATTCTGGCTGATAAAATTCATGAATATAGTATTAAAAATTCCGAACCCAAACCACTGATCTCATCGTTCTGCCCGGCTATAGTAAGACTGATCCAGGTAAAATTCCCTGCATTGGTCGAAAATATTATCCGGCTCAAACCACCACTTGACATCTCGGCCAACTTTGTTAAGAAAGAGTTAGCCTCGAAGGGAATTCCGTCTGAAGAGATTGGAATTTTCTATGTTACACCCTGTGCGGCCAAAATTGCTGCTATAAAAGACCCCGTAGGCGAAACATCTTCAGCAATTACCGGGGTCATAAACATGGATTTCTTCTACAATAAAGTTTATCGGTTGGTTAAACAAAGGAACAATCAATCCTGTGCTGTCCCGCTTTCCGGAAAGCTTTCCCGAAAAGCAAATTGCTGGGCTCTGACAAATGGAGAAGCAAGCCATTTCAAGGGCCGTTGCCTTGCAATTGATGCAATCCATAATGTCATTGAATTTCTTGAAAAAATTGAAAACGAGGAAATTACAGATATTGACTTCCTTGAATTGAGAGCCTGTGACGAAAGTTGCGCCGGAGGAGTGCTTACGCCCAATAACCGGTTTTTAACTGCAGAACGTTTGAGAAATCATCCTGAATCCGACCGTGATAAAGGCGAACCGCTTCATCCCGATGCATTCCGGAAAATTGCCAGCGAAAAAGATTACCTGAAAGATAGGATCACCGTTGATCCCATCAAGCCCCGTTCTATTCTGAAGCTGGATGAAAATATGGCTGAAGCCATGAAAAAAATGGAAAAGGTTAACCGGATAATGCTTCTGCTTCCTATGGTGGATTGCGGTATTTGCGGAGCTCCAAGTTGCCAGGCACTTGCACAGGATATCGCGCAGGGGGAAGCCAACATTCAGCAATGCATCTTCATCCAGAAAATCATGGAACAAAAAGGTGAAATGAGCCTTGAAGAAAGTGTTGAGGTAATGCAAAGCATCTGGGGATATGGAAAAACAAACAAGTACAGAGATATTAAAGGTATTTAAAATGAAAGTTTCTGAAATAGTTTCAAAACTGAACCTGAAGGTTTACAGTGGTAATGATGGCCTTGAAAATGAAATCAGCAATGGTTACACTTCTGATCTGCTCAGCGATGTTATGGGTCATGCAGATGCCGGTTGCGCCTGGATTACATTACAAACACATAAAAATGTAATGGCGATCTCTTCGCTAAAAGACCTTTCAGCAGTAATTCTGGTTAAGGGTTTTGAACCGGAAACCGACATGGCTGCCCAAAGCAACGAAGAGGGAATTCCGGTTCTTGGTACCGGCGAAGATGCCTTTACAATATCAGGAAAATTGTATAACTTGCTTCATCAATCATAAATGGAATATTGATGAAGGTTTTCAATGCTGACCTGCACATTCACACAGTTCTTTCGCCCTGTGGGAGTCTTGAAATGAGTCCGAAGACAATCGTTCAGGCAGCAATTGAAAAGAAACTTGACATCATTGGCATAACAGACCACAACTCGACAAGGCAATGCAGGGTTGTTGCCAATGAAGCAAAAAAGGCAGGCCTCACATGCTATTGCGGTGCTGAAGTAACAACCAGAGAAGAAGTACATTGCCTGGCGTTCTTTGAAAATTTTGAGAAACTGGATATATTTCAACAATTCCTTGAGATAAACCTCCCAGATATTGAAAACAATCCTGATTTATTTGGATACCAGGTGGTTGTTAACGAAGCCGAAGAAATCGTTTACGAGGAACCCAAACTGCTGATCGCTGCTTTGAAACAAGGTATCGAACAGATTGAACTGGAAGTGCACCGATTAAACGGAATTTTTATACCGGCGCATGTTAACCGGCCAAAATTCAGCCTGATCAGTCAACTCGGATTTATTCCACCGGATATGAAATTTGACGCGCTGGAATTGTCGAAGCACATAGGTACGGAAACATTTCTAAAAGCTTGGCCTTATCTTAAAGAGGCGACTTTTATAAGAAGTTCCGATGCTCACCAGCCAGAAATCATTGGAGAATCGGTTACCCGGCTGCAGATGAAAAATACCGATTTCAGCGAGTTCAGGATGGCTTTGAGAAAAGAAGGTGGAAGAGAGGTGATCAGCTTATGAAAGACCTTTCGATGCACATCATGGATATTGCCCAAAATTCAATTTCTGCGGAAGCTGATCTCATTGAGATATCAATTACTGAGAATACCGTTACAGATTGCTATCGTATCGAAATATCTGACAACGGGAAAGGAATGACAGCCGACTTTCTTGCAAAAGTTACGGATCCTTATGTAACCAGCAGAACTACGCGGAAAGTCGGACTCGGGCTACCCCTGCTGAAACAAAATGCTGAGCGTTCGGGTGGAAGCATGAAAATACTAAGTCAACCAGGTAAAGGAACTGCAGTTACCGCTGATTTCGGCCTGAAAAACATTGACAGACCGCCCCTGGGCGACATAGCCGGAACGATTGTGCTGCTGGCTGCAGCAAATTTAAAAATCCGCTTCATCTACCGGCACATCACCGAAAAGGGAGAATACAGATTTGATACTAAAGAGGCAAATGAAATGCTTGAAGAAATGCCAATAAGCGAACCTGGTGTAATCCGGTTTCTTAAAGAAATGATAAAAGAGAACCTGCAGGAAATAGATATTGCAGGATGATCTTTCAAAATACGAATTGACAACACAATTACTTAACAACAGTAAAATTTTGAAAACATGGGACAAGTTAAATCATTGGCAGACCTGCGGAAAATAAAAGATGACCTGCGGGCAAAAATGAGTCTTAGGGAAAACAGCAATAATCCTGAAAGTCTTGTACAGATAAAAGTAGCCATGGCTACCTGTGGTATTGCATCCGGAGCCAAGCAGGTAATGGACTTTTTTATTGAAGAACTTGAAAAGAGGAACATACAGGCTGTAGTTACCCAAACAGGCTGCATGGGCTATTGTTTTGCCGAGCCAACGGTTGAAATTACGCTTCCCGGTCTGGCACCGGTTGTTTACGGCTATGTTGATACCAAAAAAGCTGATGATATTATCGAAAAGTACATCAAGAATGGAGAACTGGTTGAAGGCATTATCCCGGTAAATTATGAAATCATTGAAAAAAATAAGGAGGAGAAGTAATGGCTAAGTATAAAATGCATCTGTTGGTTTGTGGCGGCACCGGCTGCCATGCTTCGGAAAGCGAATCATTGCTTTCCCACCTGAAAGCCATTGTTACCGACAAGGGACTCGAAAATGAAGTACAGGTAATTGCGACCGGCTGTTTCGGTTTCTGTGAAAAAGGCCCGATTGTTAAAATAATGCCCGACAACACTTTTTACACCCAGGTTACACCGGCTGATTCCCGTGAAATCATTGAGGAACATATTATTAAAGGTCGAAGAGTCAACCGCCTGCTTTATGTTAACCCGGAAAATAAAGAGCATATTGCTGATTCAAAGCACATGGGCTTCTATAAAAAACAAATCAGAATTGCTTTACGCAATTGTGGATTTATAGACCCGGAGAATATCGACGAATATATTTCGCGCGATGGTTACGAGGCTTTGGCCAAGTGCCTGACAGAGATGACTCCACAGCAGGTCATAGATATCATGAAAAAATCAGGCCTGCGCGGACGCGGTGGCGGAGGATTCCCAACTGGTCTAAAGTGGGAAATCACCAGCAAGTCGGTTTCTGATGTTAAATATGTGGTTTGCAATGCTGATGAAGGAGACCCGGGCGCTTTCATGGATCGCTCAATTCTGGAAGGTGACCCGCATTCTGTGATTGAAGCTATGATTATTTGCGGTTACTGCATTGGCGCTTCAAACGGACTTGTTTACATACGTGCCGAATACCCGCTGGCTATCGAACGTTTGAAGACAGCCATTGCCCAGGCCAGAAACTATGGCCTTTTAGGAGATGATGTTCTTGGAACAGGCTTCCATTTCGACATTGAGCTTCGTTATGGTGCCGGTGCTTTCGTTTGCGGAGAAGAAACGGCCCTGATTCACTCGATGGAAGGCTTGCGTGGCGAACCAAGCATGAAACCCCCGTTCCCATCCGTTTCAGGATATTACGGAAAACCAACCAATGTAAACAACGTTGAAACCTTTGCCAATGTGCCTGTTATAATTATTAAAGGGGCTGATTGGTTTGCAAGTATTGGCACCGAGAAATCAAAAGGAACCAAAGTATTTGCACTTGCCGGCAAAATCAACAATGTTGGTTTGATTGAAGTACCCATGGGAACAACGCTTCGTGAAGTAATTTACGAAATTGGCGGTGGAATTAAAGATGGTAAAAAATTCAAAGCAGTTCAGACCGGAGGGCCTTCAGGAGGTTGCCTGACTGAGAAACACCTGGATTTACCAATTGATTATGACAACCTTATTGCTTCTGGCTCTATGATGGGTTCAGGAGGGATGATTGTTTTGGACGAGGATGATTGTATGGTTTCTATTGCCAAGTTTTACCTCGGTTTTACTGTGGAAGAATCATGCGGTAAGTGTTCGCCATGCCGTATAGGCAATAAACGCCTTTATGAGATTCTTGAAAAAATAACCAAGGGCAACGGAACACGCGAAGATATTGATAAACTGCGCAATCTTGGCAATGTAATTAAAGATACATCTCTCTGCGGTCTGGGTCAGACTTCGCCTAATCCTGTACTTTCCACTATTGATAATTTCTGGGACGAATATATAGAACATGTAACTGATAAAAAATGCCGTTCAGGGCAGTGTAAAGCCCTGCTGCAATACTTCATTGATCCTGATAACTGCGTCGGTTGTACAGCCTGTGCCCGTAATTGCCCTGTTAATGCTATCGCGGGTGAACGTAAAGGCATTCATATAATTGATCAGTCAACCTGTATCAAGTGTGGAGCCTGCCTCGAAAAATGCAAGTTCAATGCAGTGTTTATCAAATAATTAAACCGGGAAAAGAAAATGGAAACAATAAAATTAAATATAGACAACAAGGTTGTTGAAGTCGCAAAAGGCACGACTATTCTAAAGGCTGCCAAAGAAGCGGGCATACACATTCCAACCCTTTGCTATCTGCACCTGGAAGACCTCAATATTGAAAACAAACCTGCGGGCTGCCGTATTTGCGTGGTAGAAGTTGCAGGCCGCCGAAACCTTGCTCCTGCCTGCGCCACTGAATGTATGGAAGGTATGGTTGTAAATACACACAACATCCGGGTGTTGAACTCAAGAAAGACAGTACTTGAACTTATCCTTTCGGATCATCCGACTGACTGCCTAATATGCGCTAAGAACGGCAACTGTGAATTGCAGTCGATGGCCCAGGAGTTTGGTGTAAGGAAGATTCACTATGAGGGTGAACAGTCAACATACCGTGAAGACACCTCCCCTGCCATCATCCGCGACATTGACAAATGTATTATGTGCCGCCGCTGCGAAATGATGTGCAACGAGGTTCAGACTGTTGGAGTTCTCTCGGCCGTCAACCGTGGATTTATGTCGGTTGTAGCGCCAGCTTTTGAAAGAAACCTCGATCACAGTGAATGTACCTATTGCGGACAATGTGTGGCCGTATGTCCAACAGGTGCATTAACTGAAGTTGACCATACAAACAACGTAATCAGGGCATTAGCCGATCCAACAAAAACAGTTATCGTGCAGACGGCACCAGCCGTACGGGCAGCTCTGGGAGAAGAATTCGGCTTGGAAGCCGGAACCCTGGTGACCGGAAAATTGGCAGCAGCCCTGCGAAGACTCGGTTTTAACTATGTGTTTGACACCGATTTTGCAGCCGACCTTACCATTATGGAAGAAGGTACAGAACTGCTCGACCGCCTTACCAGATTCCTTGGCGGTGACAAAACCGTTCCACTGCCTATGCTTACTTCCTGTTGTCCGGGATGGGTAAGCTTTTTTGAGCACCAGTTTCCGGATATGCTTGATATTCCTTCAACTGCCCGCAGCCCGCAGCAAATGTTCGGTGCAATTGCCAAAACCTATTTTGCAGACAAAATCGGTGTAAAACGTGAAGATCTGGTTGTTGTGTCAATTATGCCCTGCCTTGCCAAGAAGTTTGAATGTCAACGCGATGAATTCGGAACCAATGGAAACCCCGATGTTGACTTTTCAATTTCAACCCGCGAATTGGCCCACCTGATCAAACAATCAAATATTGATTTTCACTCATTGCCTGACGAAGATTTTGATAATCCGATGGGTGAATCAACCGGTGCAGGAGTTATCTTCGGAACCACCGGAGGGGTAATTGAAGCAGCCTGCCGCACTG
>JBBQBC010000119.1:0-12162 GCA_038317155.1 Bacteroidales bacterium | reverse complement strand
GTTGGCCTCTTCAGGCGTTGTCTGCGACTCAACAAGCGCTGCTGCAGTCCAAACCAGAAACTTTGTCTCAGGGAACTGAATTAGTTTTTCCTTTATTGCCAGATATTGTGCTTTGTAATTCTGCAGCGTTTTTTCTGCTGAATTAACGTCTGCTGAATCACCACTTTCTACAATATTACCAACCGGAAAACAATGCTTGAAGATGATCAGGTTGTATTCTTTGGTAAGCATTTCAAGTGTTGGTTCTTCCAGGTAAGGGTTTTCACCTGAATTTTTTACCCAGATGTTGTAATAATCATAGGGATAATTGTTCCAGCCATAAGGTTTTGCCTTTGGGAAATTCTGTTCAGTAATAAAATAGTTGGTGCTGTTGGTTTTGTTGTATTCAGAAAACCATTCAGGAACCGCCTCGTATTTATTAAAGAGTGAGGAGATTTTTTTTATTCCGGTTGCTTTCCCTTTCCAGATTACATGTCCGGTGCTATGATGCAGAAAAACAATCTTATAGGCATCTTCAGGTGGGGCCATTTTCTTTTCATTTTTGCATCCTGAAATAAAAAATATTGAACAGGCAAAAGCAGTGACCATAAAAATTGATACTTTTGTCTTAAACATAGTTATTGAATTTAGGTTAATATTCTGTTAATTAATAAATTTAATCACGTAATACTTTTAATGTGCTATTCAACTCTTTCCACTTTTTCGTGTTTTTAGCGGTTTCATTACTGCTATATTACGGATTGGGGCAGAAATTCAGGCAACCTGTTTTGTTGACTGCGAGTATCTGTTTTATAGCCATTCTCTCAACAAATTTAGTGTTTTTTACTTTCGCCTTCATCATCCTTAATTATTTTTTCGGAAGATCTCTTGAAAATCTGATAGATACAAAATGGCGTCTCAGGATTTTCTGGCTTGCTATATTTACAAATGTTGGCATTCTTGCATTTTTCAAATACATCAATTTTTTGTTTGAGAACATCGATGCATTGTTAAATCTGTTTTCACTCAGCAACAAAATACCCTATCTCTCCCTGATTGTTCCTGTGGGAATCTCTTATTATACTTTTCAGGCTCTTGGCTACATAATCAGGATAAACAGACGTGCGGAAAAAGCTGAAAGGAATTTCATAAATTTTGCCAATTATCTGGCTTTCTTTCCCAAGTTCCTGGCTGGTCCTGTTGAACGTTCGAATCACTTTTTTCCTCAGATAAACGCAGGAATTGTCTTTAAAGAAGAAAACATAACTTTTGGTTTGAGGCTCTTTTTATGGGGAATGTTCAAAAAAGTAGTTATCGGAAATAATCTGGCAGCACCGGTAGGATTGGTTTATGGTAATATTGAAAATTACTCCGGGTTACCGCTGATATTGGTTTTCTTCCTGCAGGCCATTCACCTTTATTGCGACTTTTCAGGCTACACCGATATGGCGTTGGGGGTTGCCAGGATGTTCGGGTTTAAGTTGATTGATAATTTCAACCGGCCATTCTTCGCCAAAAGTGTGGGCGAATTCTGGCGGAAGTGGCATATCTCTCTTTCGTCCTGGTGCAACGATTTTATTTTTTCCCCTTTTATTGTAAAATACCGTCGTTATGGCAACAGAGCCGCCATTGCCGGAATATTCATCACTTTCTTTGTTATCGGAATCTGGCATGGTGCAAAGTGGACTTTTGTAGTTGTGGGTCTTCTCCAGGGAATAGCCATCAGCTATGAATTTGCTACAAAACGGAAAAGGCTTCAAATAGCCTCTAAATTAAACGTTGGCGTTGTGGCTTTTATCAGTCGCACAATAACTTATCTGTTCTTCTCGTTAACTCTGGTTTTTTTTAATTCACATTCAATCGGGGATGCACTTTATTTTCTAACCCACATGTTCACAAAAGTAAGTTTCAATCTGTCTGGAAATAAACTGATATTTGATACAAGTGGTTTTCTGATTGCAATGGCCTCTTTCGGGATACTTTTTCTCATTGAAATTTTTCAGGAAAAGGGTGAGAATGTTGAAAAGTACTTTTTACAAATGCCACAGCTTGTCAGGTGGGCTGGCTATTACATTCTGATTTTGGCTGTATTTTATTACAGTGGAGCCGGAGATACCTTTGTTTATCTGAAGTTTTAAATAATTTCTATACAGCAATATGAAAAAATACTTTTTCCGGGCCCTTTTATTTGCAATACCAATAATTATTTACATACTGATTATATTTATTGTTGACCCTTATAACTTCTTGAATGTTTTTCATGTTATCAGCGACAAAGACAAGTTTACCGTTATTCAACGCACCGATGAAAGCAGTCCGCGCGGGAATATTTTATGGAAGACGGTTAAATTTAAAAGAGAGCCGGTTTCAAAGGTCATCATAGGCGATTCGCAGGGTAAGGATATTAATGTGGATTTGATTGAGGAGATCACAGGAGAGAGGTACTATAATTTCTGTTTCCCGGGAGCAAGCTTCAACACTATGTTCGAAACTTTCTGGTTTACAGCTCGAAACGTAAAACTCGAAAAGGTTTATTTTCAGGTTGCTTTTATGAATTATAATGCCGAGCGGCAATATGATCTTTTCCACTTTGCCCAGGATTATTTAAAACAGCCTTATCAGTATTTTACAACCAAAGAGATATTTTTTGATGCAGTTGCCAACATAGCCTGGGTAACAACCCGTAATCCATGGATTGTTTCGAGGTCTTACGAATTCCTTCCTCCTGATAAAATGGAAGATCTTGCCCAGTTCCGCTTAAACCTCTTTTTTAGTAAGTATACTTATCCGGAATCATACCTGGTCGAATTGCAAAAAATCAAAAAATACTGCGAAAACAACAATATTGAGTTATGCTTTTTAATTCTTCCGGTTTACGAAGGTGTTGACAGGCATCTGCTGAAAGTCGGCCTGGATGGCGAAAAGCAAAGATTTAAAGCAGATATGAACTCCCTGGGAACCGTTATCGATCTTGATAAACTGACTGAGATTAAGTCCAATCGTAACAACTTTTTCGATTACTTTCATCCGAACCTTTCCATGATGGACTCCCTGGTCAGGAAAGTATGGGTTAAAAGATAATGCTGATGACGTTCTGGTTCAGTATTTCGATTTTTTCCCTGCCGAATTAAAAGTCAACTTTGTTTCAAATACAACCATTTGTGGAATCTTGTATGCAACCAGACTGTTTGCACAATACTGTCTGATGGCTTCTTCACTGAAATGTGGCAGATCGGTTTCGTTCACAAAAACAGTGGCTTTGATGGCTTCTCCCGTGATGTCGTCATGCTCAGCAGATATCGTACAATCAATAACACCCGGGTAGGTTACAATAACAGCTTCAATTTCTTTAGGACTGATCCGGATTCCCCTCACTTTTATGATCTCCTTTGCCCGCGACTGCATGAATATATAGCCATCTTCATCTACTGTGGCCATGTCACCGGTATAAAGCCATCCATCTCTGATAGTGGCAGCGGTAGTTTCGGGATCTTTGAAATAGCCCGCCATAATATTTTCGCCCTTTGCGAGAATTTCGCCGGTTTCTCCCGGTTTTATCAGATCACCATGCTCATTAACCACCTTAAGGGTAACACCGGGTATTCCCCTGCCCAACGAACCAGGCTTCGATCGCAAGACTTCAGGAGGCAGATACGACAATCGGGCTGTGGCTTCGGTCTGGCCGTACATCACATAAAATTTAACTTCGGGGAAGGCATCAATAAATTCTTCAATAAAAGCCGTGTGTAGTTTGCCACCTGCCTGGGTAACATACCTCAGCGAGTTGAACTTCGTGGTTTTAAAATCTTTTGTTTTCCTTAAAAGGATCTGATAATGGCTCGGTACCCCAGCAAAACCGGTACAATTGTATTTATTGAGGTCGTCAATCACACTACCGATAAAAATAAAGGAGTTATTCATGTGAACCGCCCCGCCAACCCGCAAATGAGTGTGCAGCAACGACAATCCATAGCAATAGTAAAAGGGCATAACCACTTCAATGATATCGGCTGAGGTCAGTTTAAGATATTCGATGATTGAGTTTGTATTGGCAATGATGTTTCTGTGTGTGATCATCGCACCTTTTTGCTCACCGGTGGAGCCCGATGTGAAGATTATTTCTGCCAGACGGTTTTCATCAAAGGCGTGGTCTGCAGCTGAATAGGAATCATTTTCAGTCAATTCACACCACGATTTTACGGATTCATCATCGTAAACCGTAAATCCATAGCCGGCAAACCGTTGCTGATACCTTTTACTGATGAAAGCCAGAATAGCGCCCGTTTTTTCAAGGACTTTGTCAAGGTTTTCAAACTCAATGGCCGGGTTCAGTGGCACACAGATATTACCCGATTTCATTATGCCAAGGTAGGCAGTGATAAAGAAAGTGGAGTTTTCGCTCAGTAAAAGAATATAGTTATTCTCTCCGTGTGCTTTACCAAAATGATTTGCCGTTTTTAAGGCATTTCTGCTTAATTCTGTATATTCAATACTTTCACGACCTACAACAGCCTCTTTTTCAAGGTTGCCCGATGATTCGAAAAAGTAATCAAAGACATTCATGATTCAAAGACTATGTAAGCGGGAAGTAGAATGGATTTGCGCGTAAATACTCAGTAGTTTTGATTTTTCTGGCGAAATTGTCAAAAATCACCTGAACTTCTTCTGCGGTCTTTCCCATTACCTCACCTACCTCATCAGATGAGTATCCGTTCTCGAAACCATACCACATCGGATCCATGATATCAAAAGGAAGCTGATAAAAGAATTCTTCCTGGGTTTGTTCGGCACTATAGGTATCAGTGGTTGGGGTGCGGTCAATAATTTCCTGGGTTACACCAAGATAGGCGGCCAGTTGATAAACCTGAGTTTTATAAAGATTTGCCTGAGGATAAAGATCAGCACCTCCATCGCCGAATTTTACAAAGAATCCCTGATCTATCTCGTGCTTATTGGCTGTGCCAATTACACAATAGTGCATTTTTTCGGCATAATAATAAACCATAGCCATCCGGCAACGCTGTTTCAGGTTTGAGGCAGATACGATCTGAAGGTATTCTTTGACAGGTATGATTTTACTTTGCTGGTTCCCGGCTGTATCTATAACCGTCAGATGAAAAACCGGTGGCAGTTTCTGATCGAGGCCTGTTTTATTGATCCCAATCTTTGATTTATCGGTCAAAGGGTTAAATTCAGGGAAGACCCTTTTTATCGCGTCATCGCGTCTTTCATAGCACTTGAACCCTTCCAGTGCGGGCCGGATATTTTCAACAACGGCTTCAACACCAAACTTTTTGGCAAGCTTACTTGCCATGCTTTCGCTATCGGGGCTTGAGTCTTTTTCGGGCATCATAACACCAAAGACTCTTTCCGCGCCCAGGTATTTTGCTGCGAGTGCCATAGAAACCGATGAGTCAATGCCACCACTAATCCCAATCACAGCACCTCTGCGTTTATATTTGAAGAATATTTCTTCTTTGAGCATATTGCCAAGGTGATCAGCCAAAGCCCCGATGTCTTTGATTTTCAGTATGTCTTTTGAAAAGGGCATTTTAGTCATATTATTTATTATTTTGGGTTTAATTTACATATCAACAAATATAAACAGATTCTGCTCAAAAATGATGAAACAGTGTCAAAATTCACCGCGGATTGGCTGTTTTATTGCCGGGAAGCGACTTTTTAAATCCATGGAAGAACTTTTTCATCCTATAGTATTTTCAGGAACATAATGACTGATCATCGGTTTTCGGCAATAATTTCAGAAACCCAAATGGTTTGAAACGCTGCTTCCGGTTCAGGGAAAAGTCATGAAAAATTCAGTTTCCTTCCCACTCCCGGTAAAACTCATCCAGGTAGTGCTGCATAAATTTATGTCTTCTCAGGGCCATTTTCCTGCCGGTCGAAGTATTCATAAGGTCTTTTAAAAGTAACAATTTTTCATAAAAGTGATTGAGGGTAGGCGCGATACTCTTCTTATAATCCTCTTTGTTCATATTCAGGTTTGGAGCGATGTCAGGATTGTAAATCTCCCGGTTCCTGTGGCCGCCATAATTAAAAGTACGGGCGATGCCTATGGCACCCATGGCATCGAGCCGGTCTGCATCCTGCACAACATCAAGTTCAGTTGATTTGAATTGCTGCACTTTTTTGCCACCCTTGAAGGAAATATTTGCGATGATCTGCTGAACATGAATTGTAGTTTCTTCCGGCACTCTCAATGATCTCAGAAATTCTCCCGCAATCTGCGGACCTATTGCCTCATCACCGCCATGGAATTTTGAATCGGCAATATCGTGCAGCAGTGCTCCCAGTTCAACAATCATTAAATCTACCGGTTCTGTTTTGGCAATTTTCCCGGCTGTTTTCCATACCCGGTAAATATGCCACCAGTCGTGTCCGCCTTCAGCTCCGGCAAGGGTCTTTCGGACAAATTCGGTGGTTGATTGTATAATTTCTGCCTTATTCATCGGGTTAGAGTTGTCTGTTATTGCTGGGTTACCTGAAAACTTCCTTATGAACAGTAACTTTCTCAAGCATCTTCATGTTCACTTCAACCCCAATTCCGGGTTTTACAGGAACATCCATTGTACCGTCCTGATTCACAACAAATTCCGGATCAACGATATCTTCTTTATAATAGCGTTTACTGGCTGAGATATCGCCCGGAAGGATAAAGTTGGAGAGTGATGCCAGCGCCACATTGCCTGCACGGCCAATGCCCGATTCAAGCATGCCGCCATGCCAGACAGGTATTTTCATGGAAGCGCAATAATCGTGAATAAGCTTCGATTCTGTAAATCCACCAACCCGGCCTGGCTTGATGTTTATGATCCGGCAACTGCCAAGTTCAATAGCGGCGCGGGTATCATCGAGTGAATGAATGCTCTCATCCAGGCAAATGGGTGTTTTCAACTCCCGCTGCAATTTTGAGTGGTCATAAATATCTTCATATCCCAATGGCTGTTCAATCAATGAGAGATCAAATTCATCCATTTTTTTAAAAAGACCAATATCGTCAAGTGTATAAGCTGAATTGGCATCAACCTGCAACAGCAAACCGGGAAATTCTTTTCTCAGGGCTTCGATAAACTGCATGTCAAATCCCGGGGAGATTTTAATTTTAATTCTTTTATAACCTTCTGAAAGATAGCCTTCCACCTTTTTTACCAACCCACCCACAGATGACTGAATGCCAATACTCACCCCAACATCAACCTTTTGCCTGGTGCCGCCCAGCATTTTTGACAAAGAGATATTTTGCGATTTGGCAAAGGCATCCCACAAGGCAGCTTCCAGCCCGGCTTTGGCCATCATGTGTCCCCGCACTTTGGCATACAGTGAAATGGCCTCAGACACATTTGTCAGGTTCTTGCCCAGGATGGATGGAATAAGGAAATCCTTCAGAATGTGCCAGGCCGTCTGAACGGTTTCATACGAATAAAATGGTGTGCCTTCGGCCACGCTTTCGCCCCATCCGGTGATGCCTTCGCCATCAACCCTGACAATAATATGTTCCTCATCATATTCCGTGCCCATGGAGGTAACGAAAGGACTTACAAGCTCCATTTTGATATGACGTAGTTCAATGCTTTCAATTTTCATAAAAGTTTGATATTAAATTATATAATCAATTATTTTCAAAGATTATCTTATTTCTTAAGTATTCTGAGAACCGGGAATGTTTCGCCCGGTTTTAGTAGATGTCTGTATTTTTCATAGGTTACCAGCCCCAGCATCGATTTGGGCTCAAGCGCAATCACCGCGAGATTACCCTTGAGCTGGGCTGTGGGGATAAGGATAAAATTTCCCTTTAACTGCCCGGATTTTACTTTCATAACCTCAACGACCGGGTCAGCGATAGTATCACCCTCAAAATCAATGGAATCAATCCGGCGAACCAGGTATTGTTCAATAATGTCTGATGAGCCCGGTTGATAGGGCAACTGAACAAGGCCCTGCCTGTTGGCCCAATCGGTAATTTCAGTCAAATCAGCCGGAATAAGATAGCCAAATGGTTTTTTAACTTCCGTTAAAGAATGAACCACCGGCCGGTAATCTTTTTCTTCAACGATTGAATCCTTGCCGGTCAGGTAGGAGAAAACCGGAAGAAACAAAGACTGACCGTTACGGATATGTTCCGATTGTATTGAAACAGACTTATCTGAACTTTCTTCAGATAGTTTTTCCCGCTCGCTCCTGACTAGTTTAGCGATGTCTTCTGCATTATCATAGGCGAATTCCAGCAGTCCGCGCATACCGGTCATCTGGCTTATGGCGCGGATTTCCAGGTTTTCAACGTGATCGTCTGGGCCATTCATACCTTCCTGAATAAACGATAAGGTATTTTGAATCCCAAAACTCTGGCGGCCATCGTTGATGTCGAAAGTGCTGTGACGGGTATAACCCGTTCCGGGAGGATCGCCCGGACAATAGACGAACGAAGTAAAGTTTCTGTTATTCAGGTATTTAAAGAGATAGGGGAGTGCTTTTTTGCCTGAGAAATCCCTGATCTTTTCCGAAACATTGAGGTTGGTGGTTGTGCCAAGAGTTACCTGCGAATTTTTCCTGAACCCCATTTTTTGCCAATCTTCGCCGTAAGGCGAATATTCATGCACATCCATGGTCACTTCGAACAGGTATTTATCGAAAAACTTATGTAAAGCCATTGTTTCAGGCTCGGTTAATATTAAATGGTTTCGGTTGAGATCAGCCTGGTTTCCATTGCGTCTTTTATTCAGTTCCGATCCGTCAGGATTTACCTGTGGTATGATGGCAAGATCAATCCGGTCGAAAAGATACCGGTTTTCGGGTTTTATCAGTTCACGGGCGAGTAACAGCGCCCCCTCTTTACCCGATTGTTCGTTGCCATGCTGTTGCGCAAAGATCAATACCCTGATTTTTGATGGATCGTTACCAAAGCCGGTAGAAGAAAACTTCAGGGAATATAAATTTCGCCTCTGGATCGATTGACCAATGATTTCCACTTCAAGCAGGCTGCTGGCTTCATCAAGTTGATTTATGAACCCGGTTAATTCATCGTAAGATGTAACTTTGGCAAACTTCTTTTCCTCAAATGGTGTCAGCATTGTTTGGGCAAAAAGGTAGGATGAAAAGAAGATAAAAGGGATAAAAAGTAACTTTTGCATATTTACTGTCAGATTTAAACAGATCTCCGGCCTGGCAGGCAGGTAGTCTTATGCAAATGTAGCGGATTAAATAAAAAAGGCAGAATAATTCTGCTTTTACAGAAACATCTGCCTTAAAAATTATAAATCCATTAGTGTTATGTCTACTGTATAATGACGTATTGAATGAAATGAATGTTCCATTCATTAATCGAAATTTTACTTTTAACCTGTCTGACGACGGGCAGGCTTTTTACTTTTTACTTTTTACTTTTTACTTGACATTAGATTATCCGTGCAATCTGGAGCCGATCAGGTGAATAAATTCAGCCCTTGTTTTATCAACAAGGAAGGCGCCTGTAAAATCGGAAGTTGTGGTAACAGAATTCTGTTTCTGAATGCCCCGCATGCTCATACACATGTGCTGGGCTTCAATTACAACTGCCACACCCAGTGGTTTTAATGTATTCTGAATTGCATCCTTAATCTGTGTTGTCAGCCTCTCCTGCACCTGCAGGCGGCGTGCAAATGCATCAACAACCCTCGGGATTTTACTCAAACCAACAATGTGTCCGTTGGGTATGTAAGCCACATGAGCCCTGCCAAAGAAGGGGATCATGTGATGTTCACACATTGAATATACTTCAATATCCTTTACCAGCACCATTTGCCTGTAATCTTCCCTGAACATTGCCGATCGGAGGATTTCTTCGGGTTTCAGGTCGTATCCGTGTGTCAGGAATTGCATGGCTTTTGCAACACGCTCCGGTGTTTTCTCCAGTCCTTCGCGATCCGGGTCCTCACCGATCAGTTTAAGGATTTCACGATAATGGGTGGCCAATTTCCTGATGGTCTTCACATTGTAAAGATCTCTCTTCTGATACCCGTCGGTAATCTCATAATCATCCATCATGTTTTCAATGATCATGCTTTTTACTATCTCACTGCTCATTATTCAGATTTTAGAAAGGTTTATGATTCCCGAAGTATTCCACAAAATTTCTCTCTGTTTCAAAAAGTTTTACATTGTAGAGGGAAGCTCCGGTTAACGAGACCGGTTCTTCGAGTTGCTCCCAGATGGCAATGGCCAGATTCTCTGACGAAGCCAGTTTTCCCGCCATAAAGTCAACTTCTAGGTTAACATTCTTATGATCAAGCTTTTCAACTACCAACTCGTTGATAATCCTGCTCAACTCTTTCAGATTGATTAGAAAGCCTGTTTCAGGATCAATCTCTCCACAAACCGTGACAAATAGCTCATAATTATGACCATGCCAGTTTGGATTCGAGCACTTGCCAAAAACCTCGAGGTTCTTCTCGTCACTGAAGTCTGGTCTGAAAAGCCTGTGAGCTGCGTTGAAATGCTCTTTTCGCGTAATGTAAATCATATCTGTCAAAATTATAACCAAAAGTAAGTTATAATACCATTGGAGTTGCCTGGGGAATACTTTTTGTTTGTTTAATAAAATATTCAAAACAGTAAACAAAATGCCCGCGTAATAGTTTCAGGAATAATCAGATTATTGAAATAATATTTGATAATTTTATGAAAAGAGATAAATAAAATATCCGTGAAGGCTGAATATCAACTGCATAATGGTGAATAATTATTTTTAGTAATTTTTTCCGGGAAGTGTTTTTTTTTGAAGAACTGAAAAATTCAGCATGCGCATTTATTCAGTTTTCTTCCGCAGAAAGAAAAGTACTTCAAACGAAGTAAAAACAATATACAGAATAAAGAAGCCAACGATAAAATTAACTGCATCATCCTTGTGGGTTAAAGCATAAACCACAATAACAATCAGATACAATAAAAGCCTGATGATTGAATTTGCCATAAATGCGGTTACAAAACCTGAGGGAGAAGTGTCTAGTTTTTTCTGGATAAAATAGTAAGATATCAGGGTTGCTGACGTAAAAAAAACAAGCAGATAAGGAAGTGCCGGACTGATAAAATGAGGTGGTATAAATAGAGCCAGTGCAATGAAAACCAATCCGGTAACGGTAGCAACTATAAGAAGTTGCTTCGTAAATATTCGTAGCTTTTGATTCACTGGTCGTTTTTTGAATTGTTCAATTCTCTTATCAATAGCCAGATTGCACCTGCAACAGCAGCAAGGGAAAGCACGATCGTAAAAATCGGGAATCTGATTCCGGCAAGGTTATCGAGTTGGTATCCGCCATACGCGCCTGCAGCGATTAAGAGTCCCATCTGTAAAGCCATTGCCGAATACTTGCCATAAGAGGCAAACGGATTCCGGTTTGGGCTGTCAGGCTTGCTCTTCGGCATATAACACCGGTGCTTCTTCGGTAATGTTGTCCATCCTGCACGACCCGGTGAACCTTGCGCCTGGCTCAATTGCCAGTTTGCTGGTATAGATTTCCCCGGTCACAACAGCGGTGGCTTTAAAGGAAAGCAGTTCTTTCACTTTAATGTTGCCGTTCACCCTGCCTTCAATATCGGCATTGATGCATTTTATTTCACCTTCAACCGAACCGGTAGATCCGAGAATTACCTTGCCACCGGCATTCACGGTACCGTTTAATGTGCCGTCAATCCTGATGTTGCCATTCGACTGTATATCGCCGGTGATAAAAGTTCCCGATTGTATCAGGTTTGCTGATGAAGGGGCTTCAGGAATAGTGTTTTTGGACATAATGTTAATTTATAAATGAGTTTGCGGAATGTGCCGGGCTCAGTTTTTCAGGTAATTCTTCGTAAAGAACTCCAGATAAGCCTTGGTGTTTTTCTCTTTGAAAAATACAGGATAGTTTTCAGAAGAGATCAGAAACTGCTCGAATGTACCTTCGCGCATACCGGAAAAGATATATTTATCTTCTTTGATACCGTTATAATAACGAAGCGCTTTGTCGGGATCTGCAAAACTGCTCACTGTAATCATCTGACGATTGTTGTCAAGCAATACGCTGTTTACCTGTAGGTTTTCAACGCTGTAATTCTTGGTGTTGAAGTCGGTTATACGAACCTTTGTTCCATAAACGTTAACAGCAGTTCCATCTACAATCAATGCATAAAAATGAGAAGCAGTCGGGT
>JBBQBC010000118.1:0-12168 GCA_038317155.1 Bacteroidales bacterium | reverse complement strand
GCAGGCGGTTAAAAGGGCCCGTCATATTGCCCTGATGCCTTATGTGGCTGACTTGTTAAAATAAGGAGGATCAAACAATGGAAGTAATTCTTAAAAGAGATATCCCCAGTCTGGGCTATGCAACAGACATCATTAAGGTTCGCAATGGTTACGGACGTAACTATCTTATTCCACAGGGTATTGCTATTCTTGCAACCGAAGCAAATAAGAAAATGAATGCTGAAACATTGAAACAAAAAGCATTCAAAGAAGATAAAGTTCGTAATGAAGCAGAATCACTGGTTAAGAAACTTGAAAACATTACCCTTAAAATCGGTGCAAAAGTAGCGACAACCGGTAAAATCTTCGGTTCCGTTAACTCCCTGCAGATTGCAGAGGCACTTAAAGATCAGTTTAATTTCGATATTGACCGTAAGAAAATTCATCTTGATGGAGATTCAGTAAAGGAAATCGGCGAATATCAGGCTAAAATTATGCTGCATAAAGGTGTAAGCGTAATGGTTAACTTCGAAGTATTTGCTGAATAGTAAACCATTCTGTAGATATTTTAGTATTTTTAATCCCGGCTAAATCGCCGGGATTTTTATTGGAACCCATGCTATCCAGGAATCAACTGAAACTGGTTAATTCGCTTCGCCTGCCTAAATACAGGCAGGAACACGGTATTTTTATAGCAGAGGGCGTTAAGCTGGTTCATGAAGTGCTGAAAAGCAGTTTTGGGATACACCAGCTATTTGCTACCTCCGAATGGATTCGTTTCGGACATCTTCCTGAGAACAGAGAATTGGTTGAAGTTATTGAAATTTCACAGGCTGAACTTGAAAAAATCAGTGCATTATTTACACCCAACCAGGTGCTGGCACTGGTGAAAATTCCTTCTGAAATACCGGCTCCGGATGCTGCCGGTGAATGGACGCTGTTACTCGATCAGATCCGTGATCCGGGGAACCTTGGAACAATCATCCGCACTGCCGACTGGTTTGGGATAGACAGGATAGTTGCTGCCAACAACAGCGTGGATGTGTGGAATCCAAAAGTTGTACAATCGAGTATGGGTTCAGTTTTTAGGGTGCCGGTTCATTATAGTGAAATCCGTGAATACCTGTTGTCAAACGCGCAACGTGTGCCGGTTTACGGAACGCTGCTTGAGGGGCGGGAACTTAGCAGTGTAAAGCTGGGTAAAGAAGGTATAGTGGTTATCGGGAATGAATCGCATGGTATTTCAGATCTGATAAAGCCTTTTATTACCCATGAACTAACTATCCGGGCTGCAGAATCTGGATTGCTGGGTAGGGCCGAATCGCTGAATGCTTCAATCGCAACGGCTATACTCTGCTATGAAATAAGAAGACAGAATCCCAAATAAAAGTGCAATAAAAATTGATGGCTACTCAACAACATTCCGGAATAATGGATGTTTATTAAGCAGAACATTACCTGTAAAGGCAGGTTACTCCCGATCTGGAATTTGTGATTTATTCGGGTAAATTGTCTTCCGGGAAAAAATTACTAAACAGAACTAAAATAAACTCAAATGATAATTAAATTAATCCTGGTTGCAATTGTCCTGGTTGGCTTTGCTATTGCAGGCATCGCGGTAAAAATGTTTTTTGTGAAGGGCCATGAATTCAAAAAATCGTGTGGAAGTGTTGATCCCCACACCGGAGCAAAGATGGGATGCAGTTGTGGGGGAGGTGTTGAATCAGCCGGAACCTGCGAAAACAGGACGGTCTGAAATCATTTCTCTTCAACCGGAGCTGATTCTATCAAATCCTTTAGTCCATTACTGACCCAAGTAGCGAGTTGACCGGTTGAGTCGGTATAAATAAGGTAAGCATCCATATCGGGATTCTGCGCAAGGAAAATCTTTGTTTTCTCAAGTCCCATTACCATAAATGCGGTTGCGTAGGCGTCTGCAGTTATGCAGTCGTTTGCCAGAACCGAGGTGCTGAGCACTGTATGATTTACCGGGAAACCTGTTTTTGGATCAATGGTATGTGAATATTTTACCCCGTCTTTGATAAAATAACGGCGGTAATTACCTGAAGTAGCCAAAGCTTTGTCTTTCAGATTGACAACTGCGTTCAGCTGACGTGGATCATCGGCATTCTCTGCAGGTTTTTCAATGCCAACTTTCCACAATTTATTACCTGGTTTGGTGCCTTTGGCCAGCACTTCACCCCCAACATCAATAAGGTAATCTGTAACGCCACCAGATTCGAGCATTTTGCCGATCAGATCTGCAGAATAGCCCTGTGCCACGGCATTGTAATCTATCATTATGGCCGGATTCTTTTTAATCAGCCTTCCTTTTTCGAGCGTTACATTTTTATAATTAACAAGCGGGAGCATGCTGTCAACCTGAGAAGAGTCGAGTTTCATCGGATCGGAAAATCCAAAACCCCAGGCATTCACCAACGGCATAACCGTTATATCGAATGCGCCATCCGTTTTTTGGGAAACTTCCATTGATTTGTTGAAGACTACGGTGAATGCATCATCGGCAATAACCGTTGGATCATTTGTATTAAACCTTGATATGATTGATTCTTTCAGATAGACCGATGCCGACTTGTCAAAAGCCTTGAAGAAACTGTCAATGGCTGGTTGAAAATTAGTCTCGTCCTTCCCGAAATATGTAATGGAATAATAAGTGCCTTGTGCCAGACCTTCAATTTTAAATTCTTTTTTGCTTTTGAAGCTGCTACAGGAAACAAGATATAAGGCAAAAAGCAGAAGCGGGATTGTGAGATTTTTCATAATCAGAGAATTCATAGAAAGTAGATCGCAAATTTAAGTTTTATTCCGAACCCTGTAAAACAAAAAACCGCCCCGGTTATTGAGGGCGGTTTTATCAAAGATATTATGAAGGCTATCCGCCAAAGTCATCGAAGGCAATATTTTCATTCGGAACACCAAGGTTATCGAGCATTTTGAATACAGCCGAATTCATCATGGGCGGACCGCAGATATAAAATTCAATTTCCTCTGGTTCGGGGTGTTTGCTCAGATAATTATCCAGCAATACCTGATGTATGAAACCTGTATATCCGTTCCAGTTGTCTTCGGGCAATGGTTCTGACAAAGCGAGGTTAAATTTAAAATTCGGGAAGTTCTTTTCAATTGCACGAAATTCATCATCATAAAAAACTTCGCGCAGCGAACGGGCGCCATACCAATAAGATACTTTCCTGTCGGTTTTATCGGTCTGGAACATGTGGAATATATGCGAGCGCAGAGGGGCCATGCCGGCACCACCACCTATATACAGCATCTCTTTGTTGGTATTCTTAATATGGAATTCACCATAAGGCCCCGAAACCATTACCTTATCCCCGGGTTTGCGGGAAAAGATGTAGGAAGAACAGATACCGGGATTGACTTTCATAAACTGGTTTTTAGACCTGTCCCAGGGTGGGGTGGCAATTCGGATGTTAAGCATTACGATGTTACCTTCTGCCGGGTGGTTGGCCATGGAATAGGCTCTGAATAGCGGCTCGGGGTTTTTCATCTTCAGGTCCCATATCTTCAGTTTATCCCAATCTTCACGGAATTTTTCTTCAACATCAATATCCTTGAAATCAACTTCAATCTTTGGGACATCAATCTGGATGTAGCCACCTGACTGGAAGTCAAGAACCTCACCCTCAGGAAGTTTGACCACAAATTCCTTGATGAATGTAGCCACATTATGATTGCTGACTACTTCACATTCCCATTTTTTGATGCCAAATACTTCTTTGGGAATCTCAATTTTCATATTTTCGCGCACCTTAACCTGGCATCCGAGTCTCCAGTTGTCCAGTTGCTGCTTGCGGGTGAAGAATCCGGTTTCAGTTGGTAGGATAGAGCCTCCACCTTCAAGTACCTGGCATTTGCACATACCGCAGGTTCCTCCGCCTCCACAGGCTGAAGGAAGGAAAAGTTTTTCGTTTGAGAGCGTAGAAAGCAACGAAGAACCTCCGTTAACATTGAGTTCTTTTTCTCCGTTAATCATGATGGTTACCGGACCCGAAGGTGCAAGCTTTGCCTTGGCGACCAGCAGCATAGCAACCAGTGCAATGGTGACAAGCAGGAATATGATGGTTCCAACCAATAAAGGACCGGTCAGCGCACCAAGAAATAATACAGTTGATGTTATCATATCAGAGGTTATTCTTTAGATTTTAATTCCCATAAAACTCATGAAAGCGATGGCCATCAATCCTGTGATAATAAAGGAGATGCCAAGTCCTCGCAGAGGTTTTGGAACGTTTGAATAGGTGATTTTTTCGCGTATAGCAGCCAGTGAGACGATGGCAAGAAACCAGCCGACTCCAGAACCACCAGCGTAAACGGTTACTTCAGCTATTGAGGTATAATCCCGCTCCTGAACGAAAAGGGCAACACCCAGAATGGCGCAGTTAACAGCAATCAATGGCAGAAAAATACCCAATGCATTGTAAAGTGAAGGGGAAAATTTCTCAACTACCATCTCAACCAATTGAACTATGGCCGCAATAACAGCAATGAAGATTATAAAGCTGAGGTAACTCAGGTCAAGGTCGGCCAGATCTGCACTCAGCCAGGCCAGAGCGCCTGGTTTTAAAAGGTAAGTATCCACCAGCCAGTTAACCGGAGCTGTGACAAGTAAAACAAAAATCACCGCGATGCCAAGTCCTACGGAAGTTTTTACAGTTTTTGAAACTGCCAGGTAAGAACACATTCCAAGGAAATATGCGAAAATCATATTATCGATGAAAATGCTTCTTACAAACAGGTTAAAAAGGTTTTCCATAATTCAGTATTTTCAGAATATTGTAATGTTTGTCTGCTAAATCTATTTCTCCTGTAATTCCGGTGTTCTGCTTCTTTGTACCCAGATAATGACCCCGATAGTAATCAGTGCCATCGGAGGCAGGATCATGAGGCCGTTGTCCACATACCCGATGTCGTAAACAGCCTTCGGTATTACCGGCATGCCATATATCTTTCCGGAGCCCAGCAGTTCCCTGAAGAAGGCCACAATTACCAGGATCAGGCCATATCCCAGACCGTTGCCAATACCATCTACGAAAGAGGGCCAGGGTTTGTTGGCCATGGCAAAGGCTTCGAGTCTTCCCATCAGGATGCAGTTTGTGATGATAAGCCCCACGAAAACGGATAGCTTTTTACTGACATCATAAACATAGGCTTTGAGAACCTGGTCGACAATAATAACCAGGGCTGCTACGACTGCCAGTTGCACAATGATCCTGATACGCGAAGGGATGGTATCGCGCAGCGATGAAATGATCAGGTTCGAGAAGGCAGTAACAATCGTAACCGACAAGGCCATTACAATGGCTGGTTTCATCTGCACGGTAACAGCAAGTGCCGAACATATACCCAACACCTGTACGGTGATGGGGTTCTCGAGATTGAAGGGGTTCTTCAGTAATTTCAGCACCTTGGATGAGAACATTGGTTCTCTTTCTTTGGATTTATTGTTGTCGCTCATTGTTTCTTTTGTTTTTGAATGTAAGCCTGATAACTTGAGAGATTATCAAAAATCATTTTCTCAACACCTTTACTCGTAATGGTTCCACCTGAGATGGCGTCAACCCCGTGGGGATCATCATCGGGCGCTCCGCCTTTAACAACTTGTATAGATGTGAACACACCCTCCTGGTTAAATATTGTTTTTCCTTTGAAAGGATCCCTGAACCATGGCTGGTTGATCTCTGCACCTAAACCGGGAGTCTCACCTTTATGATCGAACATCGTTCCGATTACGGTGTTAAAATCAGTCTTGAAAGAGATATAGCCCCATATCGGTCCCCACAATCCCTTTCCACGGAGTGGCAATATAAAGGCAGTGTCGCCGTTGTCGAGTGAAGCGGTAAATAGCGGTAGAATCTGCTTTTCAGCAGGTTTTTTCAGTTCACTGGACAACTCAAGTGAGAACACTTTGTCTGCATCTTTCTCAACCACATCGCCCTTGACATTAATACCAACTGCTGAGGTTATGTATTTGTGGTAAACTTCAATAATCTGTTTTTTTGGAACATTTTCAATGGGCACATTAACAGATGTGAGAATGTTCTGCATTTTTTCAATACGGATATTGTCCTCCTGAGCAGGCTTGAGCTCAACTGCTATTAGTGTGAGTGAAACAGCTATCACTACAACCATAATAATGGAGTAGATGAAAATATATTTATTGCTATGTTGCATATCGGCAGCGGGTTTTAAGATTTAACAACAGTAACTGCTCTTTTCAACCTCTTACTGATATTGGCTTCAACCACATAATGGTCAATCAGCGGTGCAAAGGCATTCATTAGCAAAATCGCCAGCATAACACCTTCAGGATAAGCAGGATTGAATACCCTGATCATGATCGCGAAAAAACCGGCGAGAAATCCATAAATCCATTTTCCACGAATAGTCTGGGCCGCAGTTACAGGGTCGGTAGCCATAAATACCATCCCGAAAAGGAAACTACCCATCATGATCTGGGTAACCGGACCGAGTGTCATATATGCGTTTGCTGCAAAGGCATTGAAGATTAGTGTCATGCTTATGCCACCAATTAGGCCGGATAGTATAATCCGCCAGCTTCCGATACCGGTTACAATAAGGATAATGGCGCCAAGGATAATCGCAAGCTTTGAAGTTTCCCCAATTGACCCGGGGATAAAACCAAAGAAAAGATCAGTGAGTGAAGGTATTTTATCAATGGCTCCGGCGGCAGCATTGCCCAGCGGTGTAGCCCCTGAATATCCGTCAACCACGCCTACGCCTTTGGTAAGTCCCCCTGTCCAAATGGTATCACCTGTGATTTTTGCAGGATAAGCGAAGAAAATAAAAGCCCTTGCCAGCAATGCCGGATTGAATATATTCATTCCGGTACCACCAAAAGTTTCTTTTCCAATAACAACGGCAAAAATGCAGGCCACTGCCACCATCCATAAGGGAACATCAACCGGCATTACAAGCGGTATCAGCATGCCCGAAACAAGATATCCCTCGTTAACTTCATGACCCCTGTATTGAGCGAAGATAAATTCAACGCCGAGCCCGGCTCCATAAGATACGACAATAATTGGCAAGACTTTTAACAGGCCATATCCAACAATCTGCATAAAATCAACTTGTTGTCCCAGGGAAAGGTAGTGCTGATAACCTGTGTTCCATATCCCGAATAGCAGGGCAGGAACCAAAGCTATAAGAACTACCGACATGGTACGTTTTAAATCTATGGCATCACGTACGTGGCTTCCGGAACGGGTGGTTTTGTCAGGAACAAACAGAAATGTTTCAAACGCATCAAATGTTGATTGCAGTTTTTCATATCTGCCTCCTTTCTCAAACTGAGGTTTTATCTTATCAAGATAATTTCTGAGGGATTTCATTCAGGTTCGGTTATTTCGTTTTTTAAGAGCGTGGTTAACTTTAATGTGATTGCCGGAATGGCGTAAGATTTTGAGTTTTGAATTGCAATTTATGATTACGGATTGAGAAATTATAATCCATAAGCACAACTGTTTGTTAACTCATCTCCTTTCGCACCAGCTCCAGGCCATTTCTGATAATTGTCTGAATCTCCGTTTTGGATGTATCTATGAATTCGCACAAGGCCAGATCTTCTGGCTCAACTTCATAAATGCCGAGGTTTTCCATACGTTCAATGTCGCTGGCAATAGCTGCTTTTATGAGTTGCATGGGATAAATATTCATAGGCAATACCTTTTCAAACTGACCGGTCATCACAAAGGCCCTAACGCCTCCATGAAGATTTGTGTCAACAGTGTATTGTTTACCCGGCGTCAACCAGGAGAAAAATGATCTGGAGAAACTGAGTTTGTTCAGTCCTGGTAGTGCCCACCCAAGGAATTCATGGTAATGTCCCTCTGGAATCACGGTTACCATCGAATCATAAAAACCCGGGAAATTATCACGCCTGATTTGGGTACCGGTTAAAACATTGCCAGAGATAATGCGCAAATCACCTTCTTTCAGATTGCCTTCCATCATTTTCCCGATACAGGCACCCCGACGGGTTTTGTAATAACCTGTTTTAATAACTTCTGAACCGGCAAGAGCCAGGATAATCTCCGAATTGTAAACACCTTCCTTAAATAACCTGCCAATGGTAATAACATCCTGTACACCGGTAAACCATACAATATCACCCTTGTTGATTGGAGAGAGGTGGTGAATCTGAATTCCGACATTACCGGCCGGATGGGGACCTTTGAAAGTGGTGATGTCAACATTGCGACTATTGAGAAACTCTTTAGCCGAAGTGTTGCTGCCGATATTCAGGTAAACTTTATTGCCTGTGAGTTTTGCCAGTGCGTCGAGTCCGGTCTGAAACAGGTCGCCCTTACCATTCACGATAAAATCATTATCGGAAGCCAAAGGTGAGGTGTCGAAGGCAGAAATAAATATGCCTTTGGGTGTTTGATCGGGATTAGCAATAATGCCATAAGGCCTTTGCCTGATGAGCGACCACAGCCCGCTTTTGAGTAGTTTATCTGTGATTTCTGCTTTTGTCAGATTTGCAGGGTCGGCAACTCCAAACTTTTCCTGCTCATTCCTGCCATCAGGTTCAATTCTTACTTCGAGCAGAACCCTTTTATCACCACGTTTAATTTCAGAAACTGTTCCGCTAACCGGCGAGGGAAAACAAATATTTTCGCGATTCTTGTCAATAAAGAGCGGCGTTCCTGCTTTTACGACATCTCCTTCCTTTACCAGCATACGCGGAAATACTCCGATAAAATCAGTCGGTTTGATCGCATAATGCAATGAGGCAAATTCCCTGAGGGTCTTTTCGGCCTCTCCCTTTAGCCTGATATTCAGTCCCTTGTTTAATGTGATTATTTTGGACATATTCCTTTAATTTCTGAGTAGTAAAGGTTGAAAAGTATAAATGAACCTAGGTAATTACATGCATTCATCAATCAAAGCCAGAATACACTGTAAAACGATGGCAAAAGTAACAATTTATTAAGTTTTTCTGAGTTAGTTCTGGTATAAACTTTTAACAAAAAATTGATCCGATTTTGATTCATTAGTTTTTTTGATCAAGGTGCCCGGAATTCTTGTTTTTCCATTAAATAAACCGACTCAGATGATCACCCGAATTAATTGTCTTTATCTTTGTGAAACCTTGCATCCGGCTGAAATCCGAAATATGTAACAATAGACAATTATCTGTTCATACAACTTTCGGAAGCCTTAAAATGTTAACTTTGTATTAAGTCAAGCCAATAACAAGCGCATGAGATCTATTGTTCACCGATTCACAATGAAGTTTTTTATTTTCTTCATAATATTTTTGAGCACACTTTTGGTACAGGCTCAGACAGAGGCTAAAAAGCTTAAAGCTAAAGCAGATGCTGTTGAAAATATAGTTAAAAAGGATAATCAGAAAGAAAATTATTTCGATCCATCCTTTCTGCGCTATACCGACTATATTTATAAGGAGTCTATTACAACTGTTCTATTTCACCGTGTAGGATGGGAACTGACCCCGCCTATCATAACTTACGGATCAGATGAAAGATTGGTATTGTCGTTCGATGATCTGGACGGTGATTATGCCATCTGGCAATATACTGTATTGCACTGTGATGCCGCCTGGAATCCTACCGACCTATGGCAGAATGAGTACATCGAAGGGTTTACAGATGACTATATCCGCGATTATCACTTTTCATTCAATACCCTGCAACGTTTCGTTAATTACAGCCTGGTTATTCCCAGCGAAAACCTAAGGTTTACCCTTTCCGGAAATTACATATTAAAGGTATATCCTGACGGACAGCCCGACAAACCAATACTTACCCGCCGGTTTATGGTGGTAGAGCCCGGGGTAACCGTTAAAGGTATCGTAAAAGCAGCCTCAAGAATTGACCAGCGTTTTACACACCAGGAAGTTCAGTTCTCAGTCTATGCCGGTAATTATAAAATCAGCGAACCTTTGCGTGATCTCAAGGTGGTTGTGCTGCAGAACAATCGCTGGGACAATGCCCTTTTGGATTTGAAACCGATGATGCTGCGGGGTGATGAGTTTGATTACCGGTACACAGATGGTAGCAACACCTTTGAAGCCGGTAATGAGTTTCGTTATTTCGATATCAAGAGCCTTCGATACTATTCGGAAAGAATCAGAACCATTGATAATCGTACCGATGGTTACCACGTTGAATTGCTGGCCGATAAAAACAGGGCAACTACTCCTTATATTACTTATGGAGATATCAATGGACAACGGCTGATAAAAACCGATGATGCCAACGATGCCACCCTCGAATCGGAATATGTATGGGTTGATTTCTTTCTGCCTTATGCTGAGCCGGTAAAAGGTGGGGGTATATATATAATGGGTGCATTGACCGACTGGCAGTTTGCCGCTCCGGCCAACAGCCCGGTAAATGCTTCTGGACCGGGGCGCATGGAGTATAATTTTGCCCGCCAGGGCTACCAGGCCAGGCTTTACCTGAAACAGGGCTACTACAACTACCTGTATGCATACCTGCCTGATGGTGCCACCAAGGCCGAAACAGCGCTGATTGAAGGCAACCGTTATGAAACCAAAAACAGTTATACCGTGCTGGTTTACCATCGTGAGCCGGGTACAAGGTATGACCGGTTGGTCGCGGCAGAGGTAATTGCAAATTGAGCGGTTAAGCTTTCAGTTTTCAGTTTTGGTTTTTGAACAAACCCATGTAACAGCATTCCGGAAAGCAGCAGGAATTTTCACCTTTTCATTAGAATATTCAAAAATTTCATGTAGGTTTGACATCCCAAAAAAAGAGACAGAACAAAATGGACAGTTTCATCGTATCGGCGCGCAAATACCGTCCTGCCACTTTTGCAACAGTTATAGGTCAGGCTTCTATTACCAACACTTTGAAGAATGCCATACGCAATCAGCAGATCGCCCAGGCATTTCTTTTTACAGGCCCAAGAGGGGTAGGTAAGACCACCTGCGCCCGTATTCTTGCAAAAACAATCAATTGTGAAAATATAACCCCGGAAGGTGAGGCTTGCGATCAATGCGTTCATTGTCTTTCGTTTAACAAGTCATCTTCATTCAATATTTATGAACTTGATGCAGCTTCAAACAACTCGGTAGATGATATCCGCAACCTCGTTGATCAGGTCAGGATTCCACCTCAGGCCGGTCGCTATAAAGTCTATATCATTGATGAGGTTCACATGTTGTCGGCTCAGGCTTTTAATGCATTTCTGAAAACCCTTGAAGAACCGCCTGCCTACGCCAAGTTTATCCTGGCAACCACCGAGAAGCATAAGATTATGCCCACGATCTTATCGCGATGCCAGATTTTTGACTTCAGGCGGATCAGTGTGGAAGATATTGCAACGCACCTGGCTTTTGTAGCACAAAGTGAGCACATCAATGCTGAAGTTGATGCCCTGCACGTGATTGCCCAGAAAGCCGATGGCGCCCTGCGCGATGCCCTTTCCATGTTCGATCAGTTGGTTAGTTTTGCAGGTAATGAACTGACCTATAAACAGGTAATTGAAAATCTGAATGTACTCGACCACGACTATTATTTCAGGATAACCAGCTATATTCTGGCCGGTGACATCAGTAGTTCACTGCTGACTTTGAATGATATTATAGACAATGGGTTTGAAGGACAGCATTTTATCACCGGGTTGGGTCAGCACCTGCGCGATCTGTTGGTGAGCCAGGATAAAGAAACAGTTAAACTACTTGATACCAGCGCAAATATCAGGAATCAATATCTGCAACAGGCTGCTCAATGCAGTCCGGGTTTCCTGCTGAAGGCACTTGATCTGTGTAATGAGGTTGATATTAATTACAGAAACAGCAACAACAAACGGCTTCACCTCGAAATTGCACTGATGCAGTTGTGCATACTGGTAAACCCTGAGGCAGCTTCGCATTCAAAGCCAGCCGCAGCGCCGTTGCCGATAAAGAAAACCGCACCTGTCGCGCCCATCCTGCAACCTGTTAAAGAGGATCCGGCTGCCAAAGTTGAAGAACCAGTGGTGCCTTTGGAGTCTCAAACGTTGAATGTTGCCTTACCTGCTGCACCTATCCCAATGCCGGCAACTCAACCCGATAAAAGTCAGCCGGCTGCTGCCACTGCTGCCCCTCAGAGTTATACCGGACTCAATCTGGGCAACCTGATGAACTCCGGG
>JBBQBC010000117.1:0-12196 GCA_038317155.1 Bacteroidales bacterium | reverse complement strand
TTGCGGGAAAAATGGCATCCAACCATTCCTCACCGACTTAACAATCATATCAGCAGAATGCTGTGAAGAGAAATTATTTTTGGGTACCGTGTTGTAATCGGCCTGGTTGCCATCATATCTCCACTGATCGGAATGGATGTAATGCCAGATGGGCGATTGCTGGAACCTTGCCGGAATATTCCAGTCTTTTCCCGACATAATTGATCCCCATGAATCAAAAGGAGCAAGTTTCTCCTGTCCGACATAGTGGTTCATGCCTCCGCCGTTCACGCCAATACAGCCTGTAAGAATCAGCGACATGGTGGCTGCCCGGTACATCAGATTGCTGTGGTACCAGTGATTTACACCGGCACCAATGATTATCATGCACTTTCCGTTGGTTACTTCTGCCGTGCGGCACCATTCCTTTGCAAATTGTAAAACCGTTCCGGAACTTATCCCTGTATAGATTTCCTGCCATGCGGGTGTATAGGCTGAGGCTGCATCATCATACGAAGTAGGATAATCGCCGCCAAGTCCCCGGTCAATGCCATACTGTCCCATCAGGAGATCATAAACCGTAGTGCAGGCAACCATTCCCGATGCGGTCTGAACATGTTTTACAGGTACGCCACGCAGGCTTTTCCGGTTTTGTGCAAATTCAGTAAACTCGACCTGCAGAATATCGTCTTTTTTGTTGATTAGTGAGAGCACAGGGTTGTATTGGGCACCATTTTCACCATCGTTATATTTCAGGTTCCAGAATCCTTTTTTATCCTGCCACCTATGACCCGAACTGCCTGAAGGGCATACAAAATCGCCGGTCTGTTCATCGAGGTTAAGGAATTTCCAGTCGCCGTTCTCAATTTCCGCATATTTTTTAATCCTGTTGGCTCTCAATAATCTGCCCGGGACATATCGTCCGGATTCGAGGTTGAGTTCAACAAGATAAGGCGCATCGCTGTATTTTTTCGTGTATTCAATAAATTGGGGAACCGGCTTGTCCACATGCGTTTCTTTCAGAATTACATGCGTCACTGCCATCCAGAATGCACCGTCCTGCCCGGCATGGACAGGTATCCATTGATCGGCGTATTTCGACACCATGCTAAAATCGGGTGAAAACACCACGGTTTTTGTCCCATTGTGCCTCGACTCTGAAAAGAAATGAACGTCAGGTGTCCTGGTCATACCCAGGTTCGCGCCCATCACTGCGACAAACTTGGCATTGTACCAATCGGCACTTTCCCCTACATCGGTTTGTTCTCCCCAGATTTCGGGAAATGAACTGGGCAAATCGCAATACCAGTCATAAAAACTTAGGTGTACCCCGCCAAACAACTGCAGGAACCTTGATCCGGCGGCAAAGCTTAACATTGACATGGCAGGGATTGGAGAAAATCCCACCACCCTGTCGGGTCCATATTTTTTTGCCGTGTATATGTTGGCTGCCCCGATAATCTCGAGGGCTTCGTCCCAAGTAGCCCGTCGGAAGCCACCCTTGCCGCGGGCTTTCTGATACCTTCTTCTTTTTTCAGGATCGTTTTGGAGATTCTGCCAGGCTAATAGTGCATCTCCGGTCTTTTCCTTTTCTGCAGCAAACAGATCCAGCAAAGCACCCCTGATCATAGGATATTTAACCCTGACCGGACTGTATAAATACCAGGAGAAGGATATTCCCCGCTGGCAGCCCCTAGGCTCATAAGGAGGAAGCGAATCCTCAAGCAAAGGATAATCGAGGGCCTGGAATTCCGATACAACTATACCTTCTTTAACATGTATATTCCAACTGCATCCTCCTGTGCAATTCACCCCATGGGTGCTTCGAACTACCTTATCATATTGCCAACGGTTCCGGTAAAACTCTTCCCACTGCCTGGTCTTCGGAGAAATCATGTCTTTAATCCAACTCATGGTTCAGTTTTTTAATTAATTTTTCAATATTGTGAGACCCAACTGAAAATTTAAATATGAAATCAGGTAATCTTTCTGTTGTTGTAGAAAATATAAATATGAACGAATATAAATATTGCAGAAATTAAACCAAGAACGAAGAAAATCAGCCCGCCTGTATTCGCATTCTGATTGTTATTTTTACTTTCAGAAACTGATTTCAACAAAGAAATTACAGCATTCGTTTCATCATCCTTGAGATTGTGGTTGAGTAAAGCCATTTTCATAGCCGGGAATGGCGGATTTGTTATGATGGCCTTGATACCTGCAGGTCCAAGTTTAACGTAGGCACCGGTTAGGTCAAGTGCCAGCTTCCCCCCTCCCAGTAAAGATTGATTATTGATGTTATGACAAGCAGTACAGGCAGGAGCACCATTTGAAAAACGGGAATATCCATTAAAAAGGGCGTGTCCGGCTTGAACGGTTTCTGCAGAATATGGAATGTCAATATTTTCGGCAATAACTGTATTAGCCGGTGTGCCTTTACCTGTAACATCAATGTATTCAATAATGCTGATTATCTGTTCATCACTATACGCATTGTCAGGCATAGGGATTTTGTTGTACTGATTGTAAATTGCTATAGCAGCTGTATCGCCTGATTTTATCATATCTTGTGAAGAACGGATAAACCGGATCATCCATTTCTGCTCCAACCGCTGGGGAGTCCCCCCTAAATCGGGGCCAACCAGCCTGCCTTTATTAATGGTGTGACAAGCAGAACATACGGTTTTAAATATTTCTTCACCGCTGTTTTGGGCTCTTAACGTATAATGAACAGCGATTAAAAAGAGGAAAGTGGCAATCAGGGATGATTTTTTCATATTGAATAATTAAGAATTAAGAATTCATTACCCAACTATAATCCAAAATTACAATTTATATTTAAAGAATTATTTCTCCTTATTAATTTTCAGTCAATTTATATTCGTTCTGAATAACTACCTATGCTTTGACATTTAGCTCTTTAACTAACATGTTCAAAAAAAATACCCGGATGAATTCATCCGGGTATTTTTATCGTTACTGAAAAAAATGATCTAATCCTTCTTAATACTCCATCCTGTTTTCAAACCTACGATAAACCAGGCCAATGATAATGTACCAAGTGCAAAAATTGTATCACCAATTACCCTCAGCCAGCGGAAGAATGATAATGTGCCATCCTGCATAAAATCTGCGGAACGGGCATACCATAATCCATATTTAACACTTACCCATGTTTGAGCTAAACCTACCGGAAGCAGGCTGATTAAAATCATTAGTGCCAAACCTATGTTAATGGCCCAGAAAGCGAAACGGATGTATTTTTCTTCCCAGATTGCACCGGCATTCATGGTACGAAGCACAAAAAGCATCAACCCTATGCCCAGCATTCCATAAACGCCAAACAGTGCAGCATGACCGTGAAGAGCCGTTGTATTTAATCCCTGCATGTAGTACAGCGCAATCGGTGGATTGATCAGGAATCCGAAAATACCGGCACCTACCAGGTTCCAGAAGGAAACTGCAAGGAAACTATAGATTGGCCATTTGTAATTCTGAATCCAGTTAGTGGTTCTCGAAAGTTTAAGTGTGGAAAAAGCTTCAAAACCAATCAGAACCAGCGGTGCAACTTCCAGCGCACTGAATGATGCCCCTAATGCCAGTATGGCTGTTGGCGTTCCGGAAAAATAAAGGTGGTGGAAAGTCCCCAAAATACCACCCGAAAGGAAAACGATGGTTGAGAACAACACATTTGATGTTGCAGTTTTGGCGCGGATCAGATTTAGCTTCACAAAAAGGAAAGCGATGGCAACCGTTGCAAACACTTCGAAAAATCCTTCAACCCAGAGATGAACAACCCACCAACGCCAGTATTCGGCAATGGCAAGGTTTGTTTGGCGGCCCCACATAAGACCGGCGCCATAAAAAGCTGCAATAGCAACTGACGCAATTAAAAACATAGCCAGGAGGTGCCTGCTTTCATCTTTCTTTTTAAGGGCTGGCCAGATTGCTCTTCCCATTAATAAAAGCCAGAGAACCAATCCTATAAATAAGAATGCCTGCCAGAACCGACCCAGATCCACATATTCATATCCCTGGTGTCCGAAGTAAAAGTTGCTAACTAGGCCCAGTTTCTGCATAATGCCAAACCACTGTCCGATAAGCGACCCTACAACAATTACCAGTAAAGCCAGGAAAAGGAAATTTACACCAAGCCGCTGAAATTTCGGTTCGTGACCCGAAACAGCGGGAGCCAGGTAAAGACCTGTCGCCAGCCATGAGGTTGCAATCCAGAAGATGGCAATTTGTATATGCCAGGTGCGCGACAAAGAATAGGGGAGTATCTGTGCCAACGGAAGTCCGTAAAATGCCTCTCCTTCAACGCCATAATGCGCCGTTATTACTCCCATGATTATCTGCACCAGTATCAGTCCGGTAACTACCCAGAAATATTTAAGCGTAGCTTTCATGGAAGGAGTCATTGCCAGTCCGAAGAAAGGATCCTGTTTCAACATTTCTGCTGGTTCGTCTTCTTTACTGGATGCATAATACCAAACCAATAATCCAATTCCGATCAGTAACATGATTACGCTGAAGCCCGTCCATAAAATAAGTGAACTGGTGGGTTTATTGTCTACCAGTTCTTCAGATGGCCAGTTGTTGGTATAAGAAATTTGACTGTCAGGGCGGTTGGTAACACAAGCCCAGGCAGTCCAGAAGAAAAAGGTATTCATCTTGGCCATGCGATCCTCAGTTTTAATCGTATTTGGAGGAATAGCATAATAGCCACGCAGTTGTTCAAGTGCCGGATCGTTCATAAACAGGCTGGCGTAGTGCTTGCCTACTGCAGCAATTGCGGCGGCACGCAAAGGCGAAACTACAAATACATCTCTTGCCTCATCGTACGTATTGGTGCGCAATTCCTTTTGCAACCGCACTTTGTACATGGCCTGTTTTTCAGCCGGAAGATCTTTATAATCCATGCTGTCGAACTCATGAGCATAATGGTTGAGTATGAATTCAGCTTCACGATGCAGCCAGTCGGCCGACCAGTCGGGCGCTACATAGGCACCGTGACCCCAAATAGTGCCTATTTCCTGGCCGCCGATGGATTGCCAGACGTTTTGACCATCTTTAATGTCCTGGCCCGTAAACAGAACTGTACCATCAGTAGTAACTACCTGTGCCGGAATTGGCGGAGCTTTCCTGTAGATTTCCCTGCCAAAATATCCCAGCACGGCGAAAGAAATAACCATGACTGCGATAAATCCAATCCAGAGTTTTTTTGTTGCCATAAGTAAATGATTAAGTTTTTTTAAATGGTTAGTTGATTGATGTTTAATTGTTTGTATTTGTCGGATTAATTTTCGAATGCCTTAATGGTGTCCTTTATGATTATTTGATGGAATAATCCATGGCGAGATGATCAATCATGGTTAAATAATCAACTTTGCCGGAGCCATTTTCGGGTTTTGCTTCCACCTTCGCGAAATCGAGTAGCAGCGATTTCTGCTCGGCATCTGTGAAAACATTGTCTGCCATACGAAAAAGTACATTATTTTCCTTGGCAATATGGCTTTTCAACAAATCGGCATACCCAAGCATGTAGGAATAAAGAACCTTTAATGAAGCAGGATTCCCTTGCTTAAACAGGGAAATATTTTCTGCCATTTCTTTCACGAAATGACGTCCCTGCACATGATCATTGAGCATTACTGCTACTGGCCCAATTTGATTCGAATATCCTTTTTGGACCATTAAAGGAAACAATAACTGTTCTTCCTTGGCATGATGAATACCATCGGCAAATTCGCGGATGATTTTTACAATCAATTCCAGGTGCTCAATATTTGGATTTGTGGATTTAGTGATCCGCTCCATAACTTCGACCAGGCGAAGGATCTGAACATGATCACTTTCAAGGTTTTGGGTTGCAGTTGTCATTATAATTAAGTTTTTCGTGGAGATGAAAGTTTAAGTCTGCAAAAGAAAGGCATTGCACGATAAGGCCACAGGTGACATAGAATATGGCGCTTATATCTGAACCTCAGGGTTTAAAGTCGATTCGTGATTTCCTTCATCTGACCTCTGAGTTCCGTCCTCGGTCCCTGAGCATAGCCGAAGGGCCGAAATCCGAAATCCGACCTCGGTCCCTGAGCGCAGTCGAAGGGCCGAAATCTGAAATGTTTCCCCTTACTCAGCCAACTTCAATGCTTTCGGATAAAGAATATTATTTTCGAGATGCACATGAACATGAAGGTCATCTTCAAATTGCTCCAGCAGTTTCAGCGAAACCTGATAAGTATTGCATGCATCCTCCGGAACAAGGTAGTTTTGGGTCAAAACATTAATTTTATCCATGGCACCACCCGCAAAATCATGCTCACCCTGCATACGGGTGATTTCGGAAATTATGGTAGCTTTTATTTCGGCTGAAGGATTCGTCGCGGCTGCTTTAATGGCGGGAAATAAAACTTCTTCTTCATTCTTCATGTGCTGAAGGAGTTCCGCATTTATTTTTGTAACTAAATCAGCCACTTCAATGAGTTCGGGATGATGCGCACCATGAACATCGGCGATTTTCTGGATATAAAAAACCAGCTCCGGCAGATGCTTTAGCACAAATTTATGATGGGTATTCACTATATAATCGCTCAGAAAACCCAGGTCCCATTCTTTAAAATTCATGGCAGCGGTTACAGGTGTTTGAGCCAGGGTTTCTAGTTTCTGGATTAAAAGAGAGGGATCCGTTCCTTTTTCCATGCATGCTTCAGTCAGGCTTTTATTGCCTCCGCAGCAAAAATCTATTCCTGCCTCCTTGAAAAGTGCAGCCGCTCTGAAATCATTGGCTACTATATCGCCTATTGGTGTTTGTATATTCGTTTCCATGGTTCAAATAATTTGGGTTGATAATTCAGGCTGCAAATGTAAATATTATTTGCATAAAACGACTAAAAGGTCTTTTATTATTTTAAATGTATTTTTCTTACCTTTGCAACTTAAAAATTATCACATCGTGTTTAATAAGGAAACAGAGTATGCGTTGAGGGGTCTGGTTTATATACAGTCTCAAAACACGCAAGGCAAGCGGCCAGGCATAGCTGAAATTGCGGAAAAAATAGAAGCACCTCCTTTTTATGCAGCAAAGATTTTGCAACGGTTAGTTAAACAAGGATTTTTAAATTCACTGAAAGGCAAAGGGGGAGGGTTTTATTTTGACAAAAACAAAGCAGCCTTACCCCTCAAGGACCTGATTACATCCATTCAAGGCCCGAACCTGTTTTATGGGTGTGGATTTGGGCTAAAACATTGTGATGAAAATAATCCCTGCCCATTGCATAATAAATATGCCGATATCCGCGATGGCCTGTTAAAACTCGTTACAGAAGAAACCATACAAAGCCTGGCTTTAAATTCATCTTTATGATTATCTAAAATTTATAGGGCTGCGAATAATTTAAAATTTTCTCCTCCCTTATCAATTCATAATGGCTTTCTGCAATTTTTTCTGTCTTATTATTTGCTTCGAAAAAGCTATCACCATAAGATTTTCATATATTATTTTCCGGTGTGTGCCAGTGCCGATAAAATCATTGGAAATTCCCTACCAATAAAGTAAGCCATTGATTTGGCGAAAATGGTTGCTAATTCAAATACCACCGTGTTACTTAACGGAGATACATACACAGGAAAGGAACTTTTTGCTCAGGACATCCATCAGGAAAGCAGCAGCAGAGCGAAAATTTTGTAGCCATCAATTGTTCGGCATTTAGCAATGAACTAATTGAAAGTGAGATGTTCGGGATGAAAAATCGGGTTGGGGACTAACTAATTTGATATCTAACGCCATACGATACGCTTACAACAATTCCACCATATCAATTTTCGTAAAACAGAAGGGCGAAAAGATTGAAATTTCCGTAAAAGACACGGGTCAGGGAATCCCTCCACAGTACAAAGAGAAAATAATTGACCGTTACTTTCGGGTGCCGGGTACAACCAAGGAAGGCACCGGGCTAGGTCTGGCCTTCAGCAGGGAATTTATTGAAGCCCAGGGCGGACAAATAAGCGGTGATAGCGATTTGGGAGCCGGGAGTACGTTTACGGTGCAACTGAATGGGGCTGGGTGAGTGCCAGGAAAAGGGGTGCCCGACAAAAAGGTTTGCCGGAATCCAATCCGGTTGAAGCTTGCCATTCAGGGAGCGGGAGCTAAAATGGAGGAGATTTATAATCTGTCACAACTCTTTGCTATTTAACGGATAAGAAGTGTAACCGCATTGAATACCATGCAGCGATCGTGGCCGACAATTTTTTGAAATCTGATCAAATTGAGGGTGAAACGTACTTTCCGTTCGCATCATTCATGAGAATAAGGGGCCAATGAAAACCCCAGAAGACTTAAATGCAGTATTTTCAAAAAGATAGTGACCTTGAACAAATATCTCAGAAACAAATAAAATTTGTGCTGGAAATTCTTAATTACAATAAGGAAAAAGGCTTAACTTTGATATTTCAATAGAGAAATTTAACCACTAACCAATATCAACCCTGTTGCATTGATTGTTTGAATGTAGCATAAAACTAATAATTATGAGCAAAATAATTGTAAATCGACTTGATTATGCACGTATTAAAAAGTGTATAAATGATGCTAAACAGTTTAAATCTATTAGTAATGCTGAAGCTGAAAAATTACTAACAGAATTGGATTCTGCTAAAATAGTAGAACCCCAGGCTATTCCTTCAAATGTTGTAACAATGAACTCGATAGTGAAATTGAGCTTTATAAATAGTAACAAAAACGTTCAGTTTCAGATTGTTTATCCGGAGAAAGCAAATTTAAGAGAAAATAAAATATCAATATTCTCTCCTATTGCTACAGCACTAATCGGCTATAAAGTTGGTGATGAAATAGAATGGATTGTACCCGCTGGTTTAACACAATTGAAAATTGATGAAATAGTATATCAGCCTGAGGCCGCTGGCGATTTTAACTCATAAATTGAAATGGCATGAAAATTATTTGAGAATTTTACGACTCTGACATTAAGAAGGTCGTAGATTTTGTAAATGAAAATAAAACTTCATTTGTTGAAAACATAATTATCCGAAATATTGAAAGGAAGGCGGTTATCCTTAATAAGGATATATTCTTAAAGAACATGCTTATGTGTTTGTTGACTGCGAAAAATGACTCAAAACAAGAAAGAAAATTGAGTACGTTATTTAACAAGGAACTGTTTTTATTAACCGATGAATTTCTTTGATTTGAACATGATATTGAAAATGTAGTAGAAGAGGCTTTATTATCAAATGGGATTGCGCCATCGACTAAAGCAATAAACTTTTTCATTCTGAACTACTTTTTTCTGATATAATCTAACTGGAAAATAATTACGGACCTTGAAGGTTTTTTGGTTCTATACAAGCAAGAAGTTTTTTACAGGCATTGGGATTGGCAAAATATGAAATACCGATTAACTCGCTAATTATTAAATGGCTAAAGAATTTTGGTTTCCCAATTTTAATTGCTCCGATGGCGCTTCAGGATAGATCATTTTATCACTTTGTATCTGATGGAATCCAATTATTGTGTGAGAAGGCAAATATTTTTCCATATGTACTCGATGTGGCAATTTTTTCATTCAACGAAACTTCTGATTGGAAAGGGTAAAATAATCTACTTTTGTCCGGGGATAATTGTGTGGATGATGTTAAATAATTGATATTGTTACTATTCGAATAATGCTGACGATAAGTACCTTACTTTTTTTAGCTACCAAAGCACAAATCCATTTTTCCGGCAGACAGGCAGGCGGTAGATTTAAAATACATAATCCTTTAAAGTGAAGTTGATTATTTCTTTTCCGGAAAAGTCAGTATTGAAGAGTTCGTTGCACAAAATATCGGAATACTAAGGTTAATTTTGTTTCCGGCATGATTTTGGTCTAATTTTACACCTTTAAGAAGTCAATCAAACCAAATTTATTCCGCCATGAAACGCCCGGCCAAATCACTGTATATTTTATACTTATTTACAATCCTCTCTGCAGTTTCATGTGTGCCTGAAGACACTCTCGGGCCTGACACTGGTGATCCACGTGATAAATTTATTGGCTCATGGACTTTTAACGAAACGCCTGCTGCCCGGGGCATAGATGCCACTTATACCGTTACTATTTCGAACGATGCCGGGAATTCATCGCAGGTTATGCTTCGCAATTTTGCCAGTGCCGGCGGTATGTATAGTGCTTACGGCATTGTAACCTCAAACCGGATTACAATACCTTCCCAGGAAATGGCCCCGGGTTTCATCATAGAGGGTTCAGGTACCATGTCAACAACAACCTCTATGGATTGGGAGTACACCATAACGGCCGGAGGTGATATGGATAGCTTTACTGCTACTGCATCCAAATAGGAATAAACAATGAAAAAGCAAGCCCCGCTGCATCAACAACAGCGGGGCTTTCTTTTCTATTTTGGCTGAAATCACTTTATTTGATTTTAGGCTTTACTAAAACGGGCGTTTTAGGCTTCACCACGATGGGTGTTTTGGTCTTCACTGCATCTGGTGTTTTGGTCTTCACCGTATCAGGCGTTTTGGTTTTCAGTGTATCCGGAGTTTTAGAAAGATTGGATACACTGTCTTTACGCCTTGTCAGGTTAATAATGACTGAGTCGGTAATGGCCTGAAATTCTTCCATATCGAGTTGATAATATTTGAGATTCTCCCTGAATTGCTCTGGGGTAACGCCGTAAAAATGATAAAGTGAATCGTAACACTTTTCGGCGATGAGTTTTATACTATCGCGCGACACTTTCACCTGTTTGAGTTTCAATGCAGCTTCAGTCAGTTCAACATCGGCCATCAGACGGATTAACTTTTCGCGGGGCATCTTGTCAAACCCGGCTACAATTTCCTTTTGCCCGTTGCGACATGATGGCAATGAAACCGTCAGCAGCAGTAGAAAAATCGGAAATATTCTGTTGAAGGGGTTCACCTCTATTTTTTACTGGCAGAAAATTCTTCATTCAGAAGTTTGAGAACCTCCTTGGTTATATCGAGCGAATCGTTGGCAGTCAGAATGCTGCCACCCTTGTTGTATGCCAGGATATAATCAAAATTCACCTTCTTGTTGTAGCGTTTCAGGAAGTTATTAAGACTGTCGAGAAGCAGCACATTAAGTTCGTACTCCTGCTTTGAAATATCGTTCGAGTACTTTTCGCGCAACTCGTAGAGTTTTTGCTGTTCACTCGATAATTGCCCGTATATTTCCTGGGCCGATGCGTCAGAAATGGTCTTCTTGTTTACCTGATCCTGAAAATAAGCAGCATCCTTTTCAAAAGCAGCCTGTTTGGTTTTAAGTTCGTTCTCGAGAAGGTTGGTCTTCGATTCAAGTTTAGCCCGCATCGACTTTACAAAGTCATAATGTACAAGTATGCTGTCACTGTTTACATAAGCGATGGTAACAGCTCCGGCCGAAGCTTTCTGGATCAGGGCCATGTTTGGGGTGCTATCGGTCTTTGGTTTAAGTACAATAAAGTATAAAACAACCAGTCCGGCCAGCAGAATGAAGTTGAGAATTGTGAGCAAAGTGTTGCTATTGGTTTTCTTTGCCTTTTCGGGAACGGTGATATTCTGTTCTGGTAAAGGTTCCGGCATTTCTGTTTCCTGGTTTATAATTTCATCCTGCATATCAATGTGTTTTTTATTGAACGGCAAAAATAAACTAAAAAACAAGGCCGGGCAAATATTCATGAGGCCTTGTTTTATTTCCGGTGGTCTCGCTGCTCTGGTGTGATGGTCTCGACTGCACTCGACCACCAGGGCTGCGCTAGGCTGTCAAATTTACCCGGTAGTCTCGCAGTATTGGTGTTTTCGGCTGCTCTGGTTTGATGGCCTCGGCTACTTTGGTGCGGTGATTTTGACTACACTGCATTGGCGGTCTCGACTACGCTCGACCACCAAAGCTACGCTGGGCAGAAAGTTCACCCGGTGGTCGAGCGAAGTCGAGACCATCCGGAACTCGAAGCCGAAAGCATCCGGGGTGTGGAAGGTGGTTTCGGCTACTTTGTTGTGGTGGTCTCGACTTGGTTCGACTTCGCTCCGCAACCACCGCTCGACCACCACAGATATGGTCGACAACCAAATTTACCCGGTGGTCTCGCTGTGTTGGGGATCTCGACTTCTCTGGTGATGTGGTCTCGACTACTCTGGTGAAGTGATTTTGACTACACTGCATTGGCGGTCTCGACTTCGCTCGACCACCAAAGC
>JBBQBC010000116.1:0-12351 GCA_038317155.1 Bacteroidales bacterium | reverse complement strand
TGATGCTGGGCCAGCGGGCAGATATTTCATCGGTAGATGCCATCAACCGCGAACTGGGTCGCAACCAGCCCGTTTACATTCAGTACCTGGGTTTTCTCAATGATTTATCGCCTGTTTCGTTTCATGATAAACTAAACAAAGAAAGTTTCTGGTATCCTGACAGTTCGAAATACGCACCCTTCATCAGCCTTATCTCAGCAGGAAATACAAGTGTAATTCTCAAAAAGCCTTACCTGCGCCGGTCTTATCAAAGCAAAAGAGATGTCTCTGAAATTCTTGTCCAGGCTTTCCCGAATACCATGCTTCTGGCCACGGTGGCCATGGGATTTGCTGTAATTATAGGCGTGTTTATCGGCATTATGACCGCTATCAAGAAAGACACGGTCTTCGACAGGCTGGCGCTGATTATTTCAGTATTGGGAATGTCATTACCTTCGTTTTTTGCTGCCATTCTGATGGCGTGGCTTTTTGCATTTGTGCTGGCAGATTACACCGGACTCAGTATGTTTGGGTCACTCTATAGCGTTGATGATTTCGGCAGAGGCGAATTCCTGGATATTAAAAATCTCATCCTTCCGGCAATAACCCTTGGAATCAGGCCGTTGGCTATTATCATAGAATTAACGCGAAGTTCAATGCTCGAGGTGCTTTCGCAGGATTACATTCGCACCGCAAGAGCGAAAGGGCTCTCCCGGTTCCGGGTTATTGGCAGACATGCATTGCGCAATGCACTGAATCCTGTTGTTACTGCCGTTTCTGGATGGTTTGCTTCACTTATGGCAGGCGCTGTATTTGTAGAGTATGTTTTTGACTGGAAAGGCGTGGGCGTGGTTATTGTGGATGGGCTCGAAAATTACGATTTCCCGGTTGTGATGGGTGCTGTACTTTTCATAGCCGTTTTGTTGGTGATAATTAATATTTTTGTAGATATTATTTACGGCCTGCTCGATCCAAGAATCAGACTGGCCTGAAATTGAAATTACTTTTTTAAAACAATTGAAAAATGAGAAAAAAAATCGTAGCCGGAAACTGGAAAATGAACAAGACCTTTAGTGAGGCCGAAGATTTATTGTTTGATATAGCTGATATTCTGAAAAAGAATCGTCCGTCAGACGTTGAGATTCTGGTATGTCCACCTGCCCTCTATCTTGAGCTGGCTGCCGATATTGCCCACGAGAATGGCTTTAGCTGCGGTGCCCAGAATCTCAGTGAACATGAATCCGGCGCTTATACCGGTGAGATTTCGGCAACAATGATCGCATCTACAGGCGCAACGTATGTAATTATCGGTCATTCCGAGCGCAGATCCTATTTCAGCGAAACAGATACCTTACTCGCAGTAAAAGTTACACAGGCATTGAAACACGAACTTGTGCCGGTTTATTGCTGTGGTGAAGTGCTCGCCGAAAGGGAGGCTGAAACCCATTTTGAAGTTGTAGGCACACAGATCAAAAAAGCATTGTTTCACCTTGCCGCTGATGAATTTGAAAAAGTTGTGATTGCCTACGAGCCTGTTTGGGCCATCGGTACAGGACGGACTGCCTCCCCGGCGCAGGCACAGGAAATGCACGCGTTTATCCGCAAGGTGCTGGCTGAGAAATTCGGAACCGAAGCTGCAGGAAATACATCCATCTTGTATGGCGGAAGCTGCAATGCTGCCAATGCCCGCGAACTGTTTGCCAATCCTGATGTTGATGGTGGCTTAATCGGCGGCGCATCGCTTAAGGCAGAAGACTTTATTAAGATTGCCGGCAGCTTCTAACAACAATAATACAAACAATTGTAATTAAACTGCTGATCCGCATATTTCAGGTTTAATAACTGACTTTTGTACATTAAATTGTAGCCGTAATGCTATTATCCCTCAAGGTACAAATGTTAATTCCATAAAATCTGTCTTTTTGTTTTTTACATTTAGATTTGAAGGATCGGCCTCCTGAAAATGGCGTTAAGAAAACAGGCAGCAAAAAAATAAAGAAGAAATGCAACCGATAATGTTTGGCAAAGCACAGATATTTAGTGTACAACGATATAAAGGAAAGGGAGAAAAGGTTCAACCTCATTTCTTCCTGCCAAAATCGCTTGCCTGTTTTTAGACATTTTCAGGAAGCCTTGACTTTTTGTTACTTTTGTGTCAAGACAAAAGTAAGGAAAGCCAAAAAAGCTCAATATCAACAAAACAGGAGGATCCCAGACATAGGTATGGTGTTGGGAAGCAAGCTTAATACAGAAAAATAGTTGAAAATGGAATATATTGAACTTAAATGTATCCTCCCGGCAGAGAAGATTGCATTTACCGAACTTATCATGGCCCGGCTGGGCGAAGCCGGTTTCGAAAGTTTCTCGGAAAATGAAGAGGGATTGCTGGCCTATATCCCTTCATCACAATTTGATTCTGCAATGCTAAACAATCCAATGCTATGGCCCGAAGGTGTTGAATTAGAATATACCTGGGCGGTTATTCCGGAAGAGAACTGGAACGCCGTATGGGAATCGAACTTTGAGCCTGTCACACTTGCTAGCCGTTGTTACATAAGGGCACCATTCCATCCGGCTTTGCCTGAAATGGAATATGAAATAGTCATTGAACCAAAAATGTCTTTCGGAACTGCGCACCACGAAACAACTGCCCAGATGATCGAATACCTGATTGACCTTCCGGTTAAAGGCTTGTCAGTGTTGGATATGGGCTGCGGAACCGGGGTGCTGGCAATTCTTGCTGCCATGCGGGGGGCTGAAAAGGTTACCGCTATTGACAACGACGAATGGGCATATCGGAACTCATTCGAAAATGTCGAGAAAAATAAAACCACCTTAATTGACGTTTATCTTGGAGATGCTGCTTTGTTGAAAGATTTGAAATTTAATCTGATCATCGCCAACATTAACCGTAACATTTTGCTTAACGATATGGAAGCCTATTGCCGAAGCCTGACAAGCGGCGGTACCTTGCTGATGAGCGGTTTCTACACTCAGGACCTGCCGGCCATAACGGCTTCTGCCGGATCGTTTGGTCTTAAATACATGGGTCATAAGGAACGTAATAACTGGGTGGCAGCCTGCTTCCAGTCAGATCGCTGAATGAACCAAACCCGATGAATGCTGTTTTCTATTAAACCGGATTAATTCTTAATGCGCCAATTCAACAAAAGTATCTTCCTGCTATTGATTCTTGCTTTCACGGCTTTCATGAACCTGAAAGCACAGGAGCCCAAAGTTTTCTCAGAAGACCCAACAGCCTTTATTACAGAATTGACTGCTTTTATGCAATCGTCGCCTGACCGTGAAACCAAACGTACAGTTCAGGACTTTTCTGCGGGATGGACAATCGGAAAGTATGAATCACCGGTTCAGCAGGAAATAATAAAAACATGTAACCTGATGTTGGTTCAGCGTATGAGGCCTACACCAGCCTTTCGCGACTATCTGACCGCTCTTAACTCTTTTTCTGAAACAACGACATCAAAGAGCTATTTAGCATGGCACCGGGGGTTAGAGCCATTTATCAACAGCAAAAGTTTGCGACAACTCGGCGGTTTCATTGAAAGTACGATAGAAGTTAACAAAAACAAGGTGCTTTTTCGCTCTTATGCCAACTCATGGAAGTTCCGGAATGGCAGTTATACTTATGATTATGATACAGCAATGGTTATCAGGTTAACTGACGTGGATCTCGTATGCTTATCGGGGAAAGACAGCATTAAAATATTGGAGACTTCGGGCGTTGCCTGGCCTTCGACAAACCGGTTCTCCGGAACCAAGGGAAATGTAAACTGGGGCAACTTCGGTTTTGACCCGACACGGGTTTACGCCCTTCTGGGCAATTTCAACATTAACCTGAAGCAGACAAGTTATTCAGTCGATACGGTCAACTTTTATCAAAAGGATTTCTTTGGTTTCCCATTAACCGGAAAACTCGAAGATAGAGTATTGGCCGGTGTTCCAGCTGATAAGGCTACTTTCCCCAAATTTGTTTCCTATCAGACTGATATAGAGATAAAGCAGGTTTTCAAGGGGATGGATTACCGGGGTGGATTTACCCTTGAAGGCCCGCGTATTATAGGATCGGGCTATGGTGATCAGGATGCTGTGTTGTGGGTGAACCGGAAAGGAGCCCCTTTCATGAAACTGCTCTCCCGGAACTTTGTTATCCGGCCCGACCGCCTTGTTTCGACACGGGCTTCTGTAGCCATATATCTGGATGCTGATTCAATTTATCATCCGGGTTTGCAGGTGCGATATATAGATGAAAACCATGAAATTTCCCTGGTGAGGTCAAGTGAAGGTGCTTCGGCCAGCCCGTATTACAATTCCTTTCACAAAGTGGATATGTATGTCGAAGCCATTTATTACCGGATGGATTCAGATAGCCTGAGCTTTGAGATGTTGAGGGGAATTAACCGACAGAACGTGGCTGTTTTCGAGTCATCCAACTTTTACGCCGAAGAAAGGTATAACCGTCTGGAAGGAATAGATGCCATTAATCCGATCAATGTTATCTACAACTACACTCAGCAAACCAGACTCAGAACTTTTATTATTTCGGATCTGGCAGAATTTATGCGAAAGCCACCTGAACAGGTGAAGGCTGTGGTATTGAATCTGGCAAATGGTGGATATATTACTTATAACATTGATAATGAGCGTATTTTTGTATTACCCCGTTTGTTTGAATACCTGAATGCGCGAAGCAAAAAAACAGATTACGATGTTATTCAGATTCAATCTCAGGTAAACCGGACAAGCAATGCGGTATTAAACCTGAAGACTTTCGATTTGAAAATCAGGGGGGTTCCCCAGGTGTCGATCAGTGATTCTCAGGCGGTTTACATTTTCCCACGCGACAAGGAGATCTTAATGCAGAAAAACCGCGATTTTGTTTTTACCGGACTTGTCAGGGCGGGATATTTCGATTTTTATGCCAATAAAAGTTCTTTTGAATACGATAAATTCAAACTGAGCATGCCGGTAATCGATTCGATCACCTTCAAGGTAGATACCATTTCGGCTAAAACAAAGAAAGTATCGCAGGTACAGGTGCGAAGTGTGCTTGCCAATGTAAGCGGCGAACTGCTGATTGACGACCCTGGCAACAAATCAGGATTAAAATTATTGCCGGTTTATCCGGTTTTTATCAGTAAAAATGATGCTTTTGTTTATTACGATAACTTCAGGATTGCCAAAGGGGCTTATAAACGCGATAATTTCTATTACAGGGTTTACCCGTTTACGCTCGACAGCCTGAACAGTTTTACGACCGAAGGCTTAAAATTTGACGGACAGCTTTATTCAGGTGATATTATGCCTGATATAAAAGAACCGCTGCGGGTTATGGACGATTACTCACTCGGATTTTCGCGCACATTAGGTCAGGCTGGAATTCCGGTTTATGGTGACATAGCAGTTTATTATTCGGATCTTAAATTGAGTAACCGGGGACTTGGGGGAAGTGGCAGCCTTAAATTTATGTCTTCACTCTCTGAATCAAAAGGATTCATGTTTTATCCCGACTCAATGGTTGCCAATCTTGATAAATTTAATATTGAAGAGCGGGAGGGCCCTCCTTCAGTGCCTCAGGTATATGCCGAAGGGGTTCACCAGTTCTGGCTTCCGGCACTTGATGTAATGAAACTGAGTACCTTGCCGGGAAAAGAATTTTCAATGTACACTGGTAAGCTTTTTCACAGCGGTAAGCTATCGCTTACTTCAGCCGGATTGCTTGGACAGGGGAGCAGCAGACTCGACAATGCCGATATAGCTTCCAATACCTTTATTTTTAAAAACCAGTCATTCAACACCGACACATGCGATTTTCGGCTATTTTATCCCGAAAGGCCTACCGTTTCGCTGTTAACGCGGGTTTATCCCGGCAGGGTTGATTTTAAGAACCATGTGGGTGTTTTTGGAACACCCGGTAGAAGTGTGCGCATTGAGTTACCGCTCAGCCGCTACATCTCTTATATGGACAGAATTGAATGGCGCATGGATGCTAATGAGTTGTATTTAACCAACTCGCTTGCCCAGCGGGCTGCACTAACCGATACGGCCGACCTGAAGAAGCTGGTTGATTTCGACTTCACCGGTTCGGAATTTGTTTCAACAGATCCCAAACGTGACTCCCTGCAGTTTTTTGCCATGGAGGCAACCTATGTCATGAAGGAAAACCAGATCAATGCCCGTGAAGTCAAAATGATTCGTGTGGCAGATGTGGCGGTTTTCCCAGGAGACGGGAAGGTTACCATTTTATCAGATGGAAATATGCAGGCACTGGTAGGGGCAACGATAATTGCGAACCGAAAAAATAAAAACTACAGGATTTACGAGGCTTCGGTAAAAGTAAATTCACGAAAGGATTATTCAGCATCGGGTTATCTCGACTACACCGATGAAGATGGTAATGTTCAGCCACTCTTCTTCGATTCGCTGATTGTGGATGCATCCAATAATACGTTTGGCATCTCGAAGGCAAATACCAGGGATGGTTTTGCACTCAGCAGTCATTTTAAATTTACAGGTAACATAGAGTTCCACGCCAACAGGCCATTTCTGAAATACAATGGCGGTTACCGCCTTACCAATGATTGTTTAAGCACCACGGGCCCATGGGTTGCCTTTAGTTCGGAAATTAACCCGGCCGACATAAGATTGCCTGTTTTGCAGATTATGAAAGATACTTTGGGCGATCCAATACTGGCCTCCATCGTTTATTCCGATTTCTTCGGAAGTGTTTATCCTGCCTTCTTCGAACGACCAAAGGCTTTCGGCGATACCCTGGTTTCATCGGCCAGCGGAAGTGTCAGGTACAACAAAGCTGCCAGCTCTTACATGATTGGTTCTGATGATCGCCTCGATGGTAAATCCCGCACAGGTAACCTGATGACCCTCGATACAAAACAATGTATCATAACCGGTGAAGGCTCCGTTGAACTTGGTGCAGGCCTTGGCCAGGTTAAAATGCAGACATTCGGCAAAGCCATTCAATATACTGTGGTTGACTCCAGTTCGTTTAAACTTGCTATGGCCCTCGATTTTCTGTTTTCTGATCTGGCGCTGGGACGATTGCGCGAAAATCTTCAGCTCTCTAACCTCCCCGGGGTTGATGTAAATTCCGACATTTATTACAGCATGTTGAATAACCTGATTGGAGCCGGAGCGGCAAGCGAATTGCTCAATGAGTTGAATACCACAGGCCAGGTTAAGCGGCTACCACCTCAGTTAACAAAGACCCTTTTACTTACGGATTTGAACATGAAGTGGGATTCCCGCCTGAAATCCTTTATCAGCAGCGGCCCATTTGGAATTGCCGGCATCCAGAAAGACCTGGTAAACCGCCAGGTTGAAGGTTATGTTGAAATCGGGAAGCGCCGCACTGGCGATATCCTGAATGTTTATATTGAAACCGGACAGAATACCTGGTATTACTTTACCTACGGAAATGGTATTATGCAGGCTATTTCATCCAATAATGATTTCAACAACATACTTACCGCAATAAAAGAAGACAAGCGAACGCTGAAGGGTAAAACTGAAGGAGATGGTTATCAATATATTATCTCGACCCCTGAACGAAGAATCGCATTTCTGAGTAAAATGCAATCACTAAACCCATAACGATAAAACAGCTTCATTGAAATGATAACTTTTCAGATTGTTCTTGCTCTTATACTGGCTTACCTGCTTGGTTCCATACCAACCTCGGTATGGATTGGAAGATGGTTTTTCGACCTCGACATCCGGACCCAGGGCAGCGGTAATGCAGGGGCTACCAATACCATTCGTGTGCTCGGCCTGAGAGCCGGGATTCCGGTTTTGCTGTTTGATGTATTTAAAGCTTGGTTTGCGGTTCATCTTTCAACCTGGCTTACAAACCCTTTTTTTTCCGAAAATCAGGAGGTCATTTATTGGATCATCCTGGGTGGCCTTGCGGTTCTCGGACATGTTTTCCCGGTCTTTGCAGGGTTTAAGGGTGGCAAGGGTGTCGCTACCCTGGTTGGCGTGGTTATGGCCCTTTACCCGGCATCGTTTTTTGTTATACTGGTTTTCTTTATTCTGGTGATGTTTGCAACACGCATCGTATCCGTTTCGTCCATCAGCAGTGCCCTGATTTTCCCTTTTGTTGACATATTCCTGTTTGGTGAAACCCGCTTACCATTAATTATTCTTGCTGTTGCCGTTCCTTTATTCGTTATCTACACGCATCGTGAAAACATTAAACGACTGCTCAACGGTACAGAAAAGAAATTTGATTTTGGCAAAAACCGGCTAAAGAAATAATTTTGCCGGTTAACAGAATGTTGATAATTTTCTTTCATCGGCTAACAGCTTTGTGGTTGGTTTGTCATTTTATTTTCTAATTTTACCGTGAACATTGAATCGAACTTTATTATTGAAAAAAGTAACAGTATGAGATTTATAGTATCCAGTCAGAATCTGCTGAAAAGCCTGCAATCAATCAGTGGTGTGCTTAATTCGAGCAACACCCTCCCCATTCTCGATGATTTTCTCGTGGAACTCACCGCTAACTCGCTTAAGGTTACTGCTTCCGATCTGGAAACAACCATGTCGGTGGTCATTGAAGTCAACATGGCTGAGGACGAGGGTTCTATTGCAATTCCGGCAAAGATACTGCTCGAGCTGTTAAAGACTTATGGCGATACACCGCTTACTTTTACCATTGATAAAAACCAGGGGATCGAAATTGCGGCCGATGAAGCCAAATTCCGCATAACCGGTCATAATGCCGATGAGTTTCCACGCTCACCGCAAATGGAATCAACCACATCCTTTATACTCACCGCTGAATTGCTGCTTACGGCAATCAATAAAACGATTTTCGCGACCGGTAACGACGATCTCAGGCCTGCCATGTCAGGGGTTTATTGCGATCTTTCGCCCGATTCGGTTATTTTCGTTGCAACGGATGCCCACAAATTAGTGCGCTACAAACGTACTGATGCCAGCGCGGAAAGCAGTACCACGTTCATCATGCCTAAAAAACCCTTGAATCAGTTAAAGGCTATCTTACCTGCTGATACCTCTGATGTGAACGTGATATACAATGAAACAAACGCCCGGTTTACCTTTAAAAATGTTGATCTTGTCTGTCGGCTCATCGAAGGACGCTATCCAAATTATGAAGCAGTCATTCCTCAGGACAATCCCAATACACTGATTGTTGACCGGCAATCGCTTATCACAACCTTAAGACGAGCCTCATTCTTTGCCAATAAATCAACCAACCAGATACGCCTTTCCATTACCGGGCAGGAGCTGTATGTAGATGCTGAAGACATTGACTTTGCCCACGAATCGCGTCAAAGGCTGAGCTGTAACTACACAGGCGATGATATGGAAATTGGTTTCAACTCAAGGTTCCTCGTTGAAATGCTGGTGAATATTTCAACTGAGAATATCCGTCTCGAACTATCAGCACCTAATCGCGCTGGCATCCTCCGTCCACTTGATGGCGAGAATAAAGCCGAAGATCTGCTGATGCTGGTAATGCCGGTGATGCTGAATTCATAGAATTTTTTCACAACTCAAAAAAAAGCAACAAGTTCGTTTGTTGCTTTTTTTTTTGCCAATGGATTTCGTCAGGAGTTCAAGAGTTCAAAAGTTCAAGAGTTCAAGAGTTCAAAAGTTCAAGAGTTCAACAGTTCAAGAGTTCAACAGTTCAAGAGTTCAAGAAGTTCAACAGTTCAAGAGTTCAAGAGTTCAACAGTTCAAGAGTTCAAGAAGTTCAATGGTTCAAGGGTTCAAAAGTTCAATAGTTCAAGAAGTTCAAGAAGTTCAATGGTTCAAGGGTTCAAGGGTTCAAAAGTTCAAGAGTTCAAGAAGTTCAATGGTTCAATGGTTCAAGAGCTTGGTGTTCTTTGTAATGAATCTTAACTTTAGACTTAGCATTTACTATCCATGCAATCACACTATTTCTCTAACTGTCTTATTCAAAAAGTACACTCAACTCCAGCCAGCGGTCGGTTTTGGCGCTGATTTCCTGTTCCAGCCTGGCAAAATCCCTAGCAATCTGTTCGAATTCTTCCGGTGGACAGTTCCCGCTGTTCATAAGTGCCATTAAATTATTCTTTTCCTGCTCCATACGTGAAATCCCTGTTTCAAGGTTCTCGTATTCGGTCTTCTCTTTATAGGAAGGCTTTCTGGGCTTGTTGTCCGTGGAGGTTTCTTTTGCGGGTTTGGCGGCTGCAGGTGCTTTCTGCCGGGCTGCTTTTGCCTCTTCGGCAAGCTTCATGCGGTAATAATCGGTATAGTTGCCGTAATAGTCCTTTATTTTTGCATTTCCTTCAAAAACAAAGACGTGGTCAACCAGCTTGTCCATAAAATAGCGGTCGTGCGACACCACCAGCAGGCATCCCCCAAAGTTGATCAGGAAATCTTCGAGCAGGTTTAGGGTATAGATGTCGAGATCGTTTGTAGGTTCATCAAGGATCAGGAAATTCGGGTTCTTCAACAATTGCATCAACAAAAAGAGCCTTCGCTTCTCTCCGCCGCTCAGGCTCGAAAAGTAATTATACTGCAGGGTATGCGGGAAATTGAAATGAGCGAGAAAAGCCGATGCGGTGATTCTTCCTTTCCCGAGTGGCATTTCCTCCGCAATGTCTTTAGCCAGGTCAATTACCCGTTTATCTTCCTGTGGCTGAAATCCTTCCTGCGAATAATACCCGAAAACAATGGTCTGGCCGGCACTTATTCTGCCCATATCCGGTGTCAGGTTACCAATAATCATATTCATCAGGGTGGATTTACCACATCCGTTGCGACCAATGATACCGATCCGCTCGCCTCTTTTAAAGGTGTATGAAAAATTATCAATCAGTTTATTCTCGCCAAACGACTTAAACACATTGTTCATTTCAAGCACCTTGCCGCCGATGCGGGTCATTTTCACTTCCAGTGATCCGGTGTCTTTTTCCAGCCTTTTAGAGGCTTTTTCCTCTATATCATAAAAATTTTCAATCCGGGCCTTCGATTTAGTTGTCCGGGCCTGAGGCATGCGGCGCATCCATTCGAGCTCTTTCCTGAACATTCCCCTCGCTTTTTCAGTCTCTGTCTGCTCTATCGCTTCCCTTTCGGCTTTCTTTTCCAGAAAATAGGAATAATTGCCTTTGTAACGATACAACTTATTGTTATCGAGTTCGAGAATATCATTACACACATTATCAAGAAAATAGCGGTCGTGGGTTACCACCAACAGGCTTAGGTTTTGTCGCGAAAGGTAGTCTTCGAGCCATTCAATCATTTCGATGTCGAGGTGGTTGGTCGGTTCATCAAGAATCAATAAGTCGGTCTCTTCGAGCAGGGCTTTGGCAAGGGAAAGCTTTTTGCGCTGCCCACCCGAAAGTTCCCCGGTTTTTTGTTCAAGATCGGTAATCTTGAAGCGACTCAGAATTTCCCTTATTTTTACTTCGTAGTCCCAGGCACCGACCATTTCCATAACATTGGTAGCGGTTTCAAGTTGTTTATGGACTTCAGGGGTGTCTTCGTGCTTTAAACGTGTCAGGCTGAGTTCATAATCGCGGATGGCCCGCATAAATTCATTGTCGGAATGGAAAAGGACATCAAACACCGTTTTCTCATCATCCATCAACGGGTTTTGGGGGAGATATGACCAACGGATTCCTTTCCGGAAGGTAACAGAGCCGCTATCCGGAAGGTCTAAACCGGCAATAATATTCAACAGGCTGCTTTTGCCGGCTCCGTTACGGGAAATCAGCGCGACTTTGCTTCCCTGGTCTATGCCAAAGGTGATATCGCTGAAAAGTTCTTTTTCGCCGTATGATTTACTGAGTTGTTCAATTAAAAGGTAGTTCAACTGTGAATGTTTTTTTGAGCGTCAAAGATAAGGTTTATCATTCAATGGCCTTTAACAGGATGAGGCCGGGTTGTATTAAAAGAAAAAAGCCCCGTTAACCAGGGCTTTTTTCACAGACTTGAAAAGAAAACTAAATCTTTTTAACATCAATTGCTTTCTTTCCTCTTTTGTCTTCAGCGATTTCGAAAGAAACGAGGTCATTTTCGTTTACTTTCTCAGCGAGGCCAGTAGCGTGCACGAAAATTTCATGCTCGGTTTCATCGTCAACAATAAACCCGAAACCCTTACGCTCATTGAAGAATTTAACTTTACCGGTAGGCATAATAATTAATTGTTAGAGATTAGTATTACAAATGTAATACAAAAAGTTGTGAAATCAAACTTTTAAACAGCTATAATTCATATATGTTTATATTTCAGGGAAATTTTATCTGAATTCTAAACTAAAAAAATCCATATACTGCAGAAAAACGGAAAGGATTTTATTCAAGCAACCACCTGAAATTTGCTTCGGCTTCCTGTAA
>JBBQBC010000115.1:0-12393 GCA_038317155.1 Bacteroidales bacterium | reverse complement strand
GGTTGGAGGAAGCACTGCTTCCTCCAACCCCCAAATCTCCAGATATCTCGTAAGTACTTGTCATTCTGAGCCTGCCTGATTGCCGTCAGGCAGACAGGCGAAGCGAAGAATCTCATGATTTTAACCGGACAACAATAATACCAAAATAAGAAGCTTAATTTATTGGTTTCTTCCTTAAGCTGAAAATCAGCAATCCGATTCCGGCCAGTATAAAAGGAATGCTTAGCCACTGCCCCATATTTAATGCCATAGTTTGCTCAAAGGCAACCTGTGGTTCTTTTAAAAACTCAATCAGGAATCTGACGCCAAAAAGAACAATTAAAAAAATGCCGAAAATAGTGCCTTCATTCATGGTTTTATAATTTCTCCTGTAGTAACTGAGCAAAGCAAAGAATAATAAAAGATAGCAAATCGCTTCATAAATCTGGGTAGGATGCCGCGGATCTGTTTCACCATCGCGCACAAAAATAAATCCCCACGGAAGCGACGTAAAATGGCCGTATATCTCGCTGTTCATCAGGTTGCCCATTCTGATAAAGGCACCTCCCAGGGCTACCACGATGACTACCCTGTCGAGTGTCCACAGATAAGTTTTGCCCGACTTTCTGACAAACAAAATAAGCGCGAGAAGAATTCCAATCGCAGCGCCATGACTGGCAAGCCCGCCTTCCCATATTTTCAGAATGCTGATGGGGTCTTTTAGGTAGGATAGGGGTTCGTAAAAGAAAACATGCCCAAGCCTTGCACCAACAATGGTTCCGATAACAACATAAGTGGCAAGTTTATCAAGCAGGTCGATTTTAATACTTTCACGTTTAAATACCTGTTTTTCAAGAATAAGATAACCAAGATAGAAGGCAAGTGCGAAAAAAAGGCCGTACCATCTGATCTGAAGGCCTCCAAGTTTAAAAATCAGCGGGCTGACATCCCAGGTAATTTGCTGTAGTATCATCGTTTGGTTGATTAGCAGTGCAAAAGTAATATTTTTCAGTGGATTTTAACTTTGGGTCTTATAGGTCTTCAGTCTCCCCGATTTGACTGACGAATTTTCTTATAAATCCGGCATATTCAGGCACGGCCTTCACCGGGGGATTTAGCTTAAGCTTTTCAAGGTTGTTAATTGCTGTTTCGAGATTCAGATTTTTTTGGTTACAGGTTAAATAGAATCCCTTTTTCTCCAGCGATTTGGCGAGATACACCTGCTCAGTTTGTCCGGGAGTTGGAATCAATATGGCTTTATTTCCTGTGAAAGCAATATCCATCAGCGTAGAATAGCCTGAACGGCAGACAACTAACGGGTTTTTAGAAAGGATGCCCTGCATTTGATCACTTGTAAGGTGATTGGCTGAATCGAGGTTGCCCCTGAGATTTGTTATCTGCGTTTCGCCTGGAATTCCCCTGATAATCAGGCACTTCTTATCCTCAATTGGCAATTGGCTAAGCAGTTTGGATTCAAATAGGGTTCGTTGAGGCTCGGGGCCTGAAACTAGAGCCACCAGATCATATTGCTTGATATTTCCGTAAGTTTCACTTTTGTCGAACCGACTCAGGAGTCCAATATAAAATGTATTTTTGGGAATACTGAAGCCGTGCGATAAGTTGCCTGATAGATTATCATCTCCTTCTTTATCGGGTATCCAGCATTCGTCGAACTTATCCAAAAAGTATCCTGATGCTGACCGAAGCAGCGGCCCCGTAAATTTCAGCGTTTTCGGAGCAATAATATTTAACTGGTGAGTTATGAATACTGTTCTCACTTTCCTGTTCCACAGGCCATAACGGTTATCGGAAATAACTGCATTTATCCTGAGTTTTCTGATAAGTGAATCTAATTCAACATGTTCTTTGTAAATTCTGAATAAAATGTTGGGTATATTTAAAACTAATTTTAATCCAATACCTGTTTTTGTACTGAACTGTATTTTATAACCCGGAAAGTTGACCCATTCCAATTTCGGAAACTCGGTTCTGAGAAGTTGAAGTTGCGGGCCATCCGCAGCGATAACGACCTCAGTGCCAATTGAAATCAGCTCTCTGATGAGTGGGATGCACCGGGTTGCATGGCCGAGGCCCCAATCGAGAGGACAAATCAAAATTCGTACTGATCGTTTTAGAGGCATGTGTTTTTTTGCAAATATACTGACACGATTTGCACTTACCGGTAACGATTAAAAAATTAACGAAAAATTCATAAATTCGCAACATGCCTTTAACAGACGATAAGACCCTTCAGTATCAGATTGCAATGACCCTTTTGCCTGGCGTCGGTGATATTAACGCGCGCAAACTCATTGCTTTCACGGGTAGTCCGGAGGCTGTGTTTACTGAAAAGAAGGCAAATCTGCTCAGAATACCGGGCATGGGGCAAAATACGGTAGGCTTGATTACTGGAAACCGTCAGGTACTTGACCGGGCTGCAAATGAGGTAGCGTTTATCAGAAAATATGGAATCAGCACCAGTTTCTTTACCGAACAGGGTTACCCTGAACGACTGAAACAATGCGTGGATAGCCCGGTGCTGATATTCACCTTAGGCAATGCTGACCTGAATAAGGCCAGGATTGTCAGTGTTGTGGGTACCCGCAGAGCCACTGAATACGGCAAAGAAATCTGTCGTAAGCTGATCAGTGGCCTGAAAGAGCAAAATGTGTTGGTTGTGAGTGGGCTTGCTTATGGTATAGATACCTGTGCACACAAGGTAGCGCTAGACGAAGGACTACAAACAACAGGAGTACTTGCACATGGCCTCGACAGGGTATATCCGCCTTTGAATAAGGCACTTGCGCAACGTATGATTGGGCAGGGTGGGCTGGTTACAGAGTTTTTAAGTGAAACAAATCCCGACAGGGAAAATTTTCCCAAAAGGAACAGGGTAATTGCCGGGCTGGCAGATGCTACAATTGTAATAGAAGCTGGTGTTAGGGGCGGAGCGCTCATTACAGCCGATATTGCAAATTCATACAACCGCGATGTTTTTGCAGTGCCTGGCAGAATTGGCGATCCGGTTTCTGAAGGGTGCAATAACCTGATAAAAACAAACCGGGCTGCCCTGGTTCAGACACCAGCCGACATCTGCTATATTATGGGCTGGGACAATCATAAAGCCAAACAAACTTCTGTTCAGAGAAGCCTCTTTATTAATCTCGAACCAGATCAGGAAACCGTTGTAGCAATATTGAACGAAAATGGGGATTGCAGTCTGGATAAAATCTGTCTGACTTCGGGGCTCCAGACAAGTAAAGCAGTATCTGCTCTACTTAGTCTCGAATTTGAAGGGTTAATTAAATGTCTTCCCGGAAAGATTTACCGGTTAATATGAATCTATAGTTATTTTCCTGCTTTTTATAACCAGGATTGTTGCTATAAAAACTGCTCCCGCTGCAAAAAGCCAGAATAGTGTTGTATCGCTGGTTAGTAATGTAAACCGGTATATTCCATGAAATAAGATGGCAGCCCCCAATCCGGTCATGGAATCAATAAACATGTTTTTACGAATTTTGCCCATTCCAAGAAAGAAGCCCATAATTATACCCAGTAAAACATTCATCGGGCCGATTGAAAGAAAGTAAACTTCATCTGCACCACTTCTGACAGAAAAATAAGCATGATAAACAGCATAAATGGTTGAAAGGCCCAATGCTACAGCTACAGCATAATGAATGCCAGGAAATGGACCTGAAAACCGGTTTCGTTTTACGATTGAAAGACTGAGAGGCAGGAATTTGCTAATCTCGCTCACAAATGCCACTACCACAAAGGAATAGACGATCATCCGCCGGATACTGTGAGCTCCGTCAATCTGAAAATAATGGGCCGCCTGGTCGGCTAATATTACAGGAATTGCCATTAAGCAACCCCAGATAAATGCTTTAAAGAGCAGGTCAAACGCACCACCGGGAAATTTATACCTTAGATAGATAAATAAAGCAAGAAATATCAAAGGGGAAATCAGCAATCCTACGATAGTTACCATATCTGAAGTTTTAGATTAATTATTTTACAATTATGCGTAGATTAGCCGGTTCTGCACCTTTTCGGAAAATTTTTTCCCCGGGTAAGGTAGCAGTCGAAGTAGAATTTGTGTTTAACAAATATATGAATATTTCGTAGTTTTACAAATTCCATATTGATATTTTAATGTTAACATCTTGTATGATTCAAATAAGAAAAATTTCCGATGAGGAACTTGAGCAAATGAATATCAGAAACTGGCCTGTTTGGGAAAAAGGGGTTTCGCGGTTTTCAACTACTTATGAGGAAGAAGAGTGGTGCTTTTTTCTTGAGGGCGAAGTCGTAATAGAAACCAAAACAGGCAGATATATTATTATGCCAGGCGACTTTGTTGTTTTTAAATCCGGACTTGATTGTGTTTGGGACATTCGGAAGCCGGTAAGGAAGCATTACAATTTCAAGTAATTATGGAAAGCTATAAAGGCATTGTAATTCGTTCTACGGGAAGTTGGTGCACCGTTCTTTCAGACGAAGGAAAGATCACAGAATGTAAGTTAAAAGGTAATTTCAGGATAAAAGGTATCAGGTCCACGAATCCTGTTGCAGTTGGCGATAAGGTTGAATTCAGTTTTCAGAGGGATATAGATTTCGGTCTGATTCATATAATAGCCCCCAGGTTTAATTATATTGTCCGGAAGGCTACCCGCCTTTCTGCCCAATCGCACATAATTGCTGCCAACATTGATCAGGCAATTGTAATGGTTACGCTGAGCAGACCCCGCACTTCAACCGGGTTTATCGATCGTTTCCTGGTTACGGCTGAGGCTTATCACATACCCGCATTTCTGATTTTCAATAAGTGCGACCAATATTCACCTGATGAAACACAAAAACTGGACGAAATAATTCAGTTGTATTCCGGGCTGGGCTATCCTTGCTTTAAGACATCGGCTATTTTTTTTCAGGGGATTAAAGAGGTAAATGAACTACTCAAAAGTAAGGTTAGTCTGATTGCAGGCCATTCAGGTGTAGGTAAAACGGCCCTGATTAATGTGATTGAACCCGGTCTTCTCCGCAAAGTGGGCGATATTTCAGAATATCATCACAAAGGCAAGCACACAACAACTTTCGCTGAAATGATTCCTCTGTCGAACGGTGGCTTTGTTATAGATACGCCCGGAATCAAGGAATTTGGCCTCGTCAATTTCGACAAACAGGAGGTCCCCGAGCGTTTTCCTGAAATGCGCGGGCTGATGCATAAGTGCCAGTTTAATAATTGTACCCATGTTCATGAACCTGGCTGCGCTGTGAAGGCTGCGCTTGCCAAAGGCGAGATCAGCCATACACGCTATTCTAACTATATAAGCATACTCAGGGATGAGTATTTTGATGAGACAGAATGGGATTAACCTGAATTATCCGTTTATGAGAGTTGTAATTCAAAGAGTTAGCAAAGCAACAGTCAGAAGTACCGGACTTGGTGAGCACAGCATTAGTACCGGGTTGCTTATCCTGCTTGGCATTGAAGAATCAGACAGCAGTGAAGATGTAGATTGGCTTTCAGGAAAAATAGCCAGGCTAAGGGTGTTTGGCGATGATGCAGGCATAATGAACCTTTCGGTGATGGATATTCAGGGAGAACTTTTGGTAGTCAGTCAGTTTACCTTGCATGCCAGTACGAAAAAGGGAAACAGACCTTCCTATATCAGGGCTGCCCGTCCTGAAAAGGCAATTCCTTTGTATAGAAGTTTTATTGAAAAACTTCATTCAGATACCGGCCTAAAGGTTATGAGCGGCTGGTTTGGGGCTGATATGAAAGTAGAGTTGACAAACGATGGCCCTGTTACCATCATCATTGATTCCCGGAACAGGGAATAAAAATCCACCCGGATAAGCACCGGATGGATGGATCAGACTTTGAAAGTATAGCAAATTATTCTTCATGTTTAACCCACCGAAATGAAAATATCCGGAAGGTTTTATATGCAGATTCAAGGATATCAACCCTTATATCATACTAAAAACTCATGCTGAGTCCGAAACTTGGCATCAGGGGCAATTGATAAACCCTTTTACCAGTGACACGGTTTACGTAGAAGATATTATCCCGGTTGTAAATATTGGTCACGCTGAGGTTTAATTCAAGAATTCCCTCTTCACCGATCCTGAAACGGCGCATCAGGCTGAGGTCAAGTCTGTGATAAAATGGTAGTCGTGATTTATTATATTCGCCATAAAGCACCCCAAGCTCTCCGTTTGAAACTATGTAATTGGTTCCGGCTCCCTGTCCAAAGGTGAGTTTTTCATATTCTCCCTGTGTTTGTGTAAACGGGAATCCTGAGCCAAGGTTCCAGCGGGCGTTGAATTCCCACATCAGTTCTTCGCCAAACCGGTAAGATCCAACCAGATTTACATTGTGCCGGCGATCATAATGCGGAACATAGGAAATCGTTTCGTCATTTCTGTTAACATAAGCGAGTGAATAAACCGCCCAGAAATAAATCTTGCGCTTATCATACTTGACCGAAATGTCAAATCCATTGGCATTTCCTTTCTCTATTATAAAGTCCTTGCGATAATAATCTTCTTTGTAATTGGGGTCAGATGGATTGTTGTACGGATCTTCATCAGGGAAAATCTTGTTTCGGTTTATGTTGGTTAATTGTGAGAAATTCTTGTAATAAACCTCAATATTTACAGTTGTAAAAGGCATTGGGTCAAGCTCGACGCCCAGTATTATATGCTCTGCTTTCTGAAGCTTGTGGTTTATCTTTTTGCCTTCAAATGTTTTCTGCAGGTTGTCGGGACCTGATAAAAATCCATAAAATAGATTTACAACATCACGGTCTGATGTCGCGCTGATCAGGTTTTGGGAATATAAACCAGTGGCCATTTTCAGTCTGACTTTATCGGTAAGGTTATATTTCACAGCCAGTCTGGGTTCAGGCGAGAAGTTGGAAAGTGATGCATAATACTGTAAGCGGAGGCCTGGTTCGAACAACAATTTGCCTCTGGTCATTTTGTACTTGACAAATCCGGCCAGTTCGGTCGTGTTCTCGGTTTGATTTATTGCGCGTCCGACAGAATTGTAGAAATCAAAGATCGTTTTAAAACCTAGCATCTCAATACCATATTTGATTTCATCTTTACCAAGGAAATAGGTAAATCCCAAACCCATGTTAAAACCATTGATTGTGCTCGACCTGGAAGGAAGTGCCCCTTCCTCCATGTTAATTTTATAGGTTGAGTAAGCAAAGTTACCTTCCATCAGTACCGGATTGTTGCCCGGGATTACCAGAAAATTGGCTCCGCCGCCTGATGATTTCCAGTCGTAGCTGGCAAGTTGGGCGTAATCAACCTTGTCGTTGAAGTTAAACCCATATAGATTGATTTTCGAGCCATTGTCCCCGTTTATTGAAACTTTGCCATACACATCGGTATAGTTAAATGGAAGGCCGGCCGAATCAATGTATTCATACAAAAACTTTGAGGTTTCTTTTAGGTAGGAGTTTTTTGCTGAAATAATAAACGATGAGCTTCCTCCACCCGATTCGTTTTGTTTCTTTATTGGGCCCTCAAGCATGAGTTTAGCGCCAAATGTGCTGGCACCGACCTTACCGGCAATTCTTTTTTTGTTCCCGTCGCGGGTTGTCAGATCCATAACAGATGAGATTCTGCCACCGTATTGTGCGTTAAAACCACCAGTATAGACATCGGCATTGCGCAAAATGTCGGTATCGAAAACCGAAAAAAGTCCGATGGAATGGAAGGGATTATAGACGATCATTCCATCGAGGATCACTTTGTTCTGAATTGGAGAGCCACCCCTGATGTATAGCTGGCCTCCCTGATCGCCTGTAAATATTACGCCGGGTAAAACCTGCAGGTACTGCGCCAGGTCAGGTTGACCGCCGATGGTTGGGATCCGGCTGATTTGCTTTGGCGTGATTTTGATGACTGATGTCCGGGTGTCACTTCGGGCTTCTTCGCGATCAGCCGTAATTTGCACAGCATCAAGATTGAATGATCCTTTATTGAGAAATAGTTTTTTTGTTAAAACAGTATTGCCTCTGATACTAACTTTTTCACGTAAGGTATCATAACCGAGATAGGTAACCATCAGGGTATAGTCACCATCCGGAATTCTGGTTATTGTAAAGTACCCGTTTACATCGGTTGCTGCACCTATACTGGTTCGGTAAAGGTAAACATTGGTAAAAATTATGGGTTCACCGGTTTCTTTTTCATACACAAATCCTCTGATTGTTCCATTTTGGGCTGAAATGTCCGGTGCTATAAATATTATAAAAATGAGGGTCAAAAGGGCAAATCCGAAAAATCTTTTCATTAGAGTAATATGAGTAAATGGTTCAGTAAGAATAATTCAGGAGATTGAATTGAAGTGTTTGCAAACAAATATTCATTTATTTTAACAGATTTGCAAAGTTATATAAAAGATGGTTAAATCTGTATTTTGTCACGTCAGTTTTTATAAAAGAAAATTACCTGAAAAACCTTCCGGCATCGGCCGGAGATGGAACAATGCAATGATCAGTTTTACCAAACCAACGGTATCGGTATTGTGCAATCAACCTGTAAATGGCATCTCTGAGAAATCGCGGAATCAACATGCCAACCCGGCTTAAAACCGGAAATGAGCCGCTCAGTTTCGCTATTCTCAATATTGCCCCTGATTCAGTATAAACGCCTGTTTCATCAATAAAAACAATGCTTTTAGAGTCCTGGAATGAAATGAAAAAAGGATCTTCATTTTGCAGTATTTTCGAATTGAAAGTTGCAAAATTGAATTTTCTCTTTTTATCGATCTTCAGCAGATAGCCAACCGAATAATTGCAGAGTACACAGGTGCCATCGAAAACGATTAATCCACCTCCTACGGGTATTTGTGCAGCTAATTTTTTGAGGTTTGTTTCTGAATGATGCATTTAAAATAAAATTACGAACATCCGTTCAAAATAGATTGCAGAACGTTATTAGGCCTGACTTCTGAGAAAACAATCTCAAACCATTTTTGTTAATAATCTGCATCTTTTGTATGAAAACGTTTTATATCTTTGCTCTTTATGGAAGTATTCATAAATTGACATAACTATTAAACTAAATATTGAGAATGATTGAGCAGGTAATTACTGTTTCAGATGGACATCTGACTGTACCGGACATGCCGGTAATTCCTTTTATTGAAGGTGATGGCACAGGCCCTGATATATGGGCTGCTTCACGTCGCGTGTTGGATGCTGCAGTTGAAAAAGCATACAATGGAAAGAGAAAATTAGTCTGGAAGGAAGTTCTGGCAGGTGAAAAAGCTTTTAATATGACCGGAAACTGGCTTCCCGCAGAAACACTGGAAGCATTTAAACATTACAAAGTTGGAATCAAGGGACCGCTAACCACTCCGGTTGGTGGAGGCATCAGATCACTGAATGTAGCACTGAGGCAACAACTTGACTTATATGTGTGCCTGCGACCTGTAAGATGGTTTACAGGTGTTCCTAGCCCGGTGAAAGATCCGTCAAAGGTGGATATGCATATTTTTCGTGAAAATACAGAAGATATTTACGCCGGAATCGAATTCATGAATGGAACGCCCGAAGCCGATAAGATCAAGAAATTTCTGATTGAGGAGATGGGCGTAAAGAACATCAGGTTTCCTGAGTCGAGTTCTATTGGTATTAAGCCGGTTTCGAAAGAAGGAACCGAGCGTCTGGTAAGGGCAGCCCTTAATTACACAATTGAGCGGGGTTTGCCTTCACTTACCATTGTGCACAAAGGCAATATTATGAAATTTACGGAGGGAGCTTTCAAGACCTGGGGTTATGAACTTGCCCGTCGTGAATTCGGTGATAAAACCTTTACCTGGGCCGAATATGATGAAATTGTTGCATCACAGGGAAAAGAAGTTGCTGATGCTTTCCAGAAATCTGCGCTTGATTCAGGTAAAATTCTTGTAAAGGATTTGATTGCCGATGCGTTCCTGCAGCAGATATTGCTTAGACCAGCTGAATATTCTGTAATAGCCACACTTAATCTGAATGGCGACTACATTTCTGATGCACTGGCCGCGATTGTTGGAGGAATTGGAATTGCTCCCGGTGCCAATATCAACTATGTAACAGGTCATGCCATTTTTGAGGCCACACACGGCACTGCGCCGAAATATGCAGGCCTCGATATGGTAAATCCCGGTTCTGTAATCCTCTCCGGTGCTATGATGCTCGAATATATGGGTTGGACTGAAGCTGCCAAACTTATCTATTCCAGTATTGAAAGAGCCATTCAAGCCAAAAAAGTAACCTATGATTTTCATCGTCAGATGGAGAATGCCACCAAACTTAAAACTTCCGAATTTGGAACTGAGTTGGTAAATTTGATATTACAAAACTGAAGCCCGAAATATTGTAAACCCATTAGAATTTAACCAATGGCAAAGAAACTGAAAGATACCCTGTATGAAAAAATAATGGACTGGAGGCCCCGGACCGAGCGACTTATGAAGGAGTATGGTGATGTGGTTGTTGATAAAATTACCATTGGCCAGATACTTGGCGGAATGCGCGGTATCAAATCTCTGGTGAGCGACATTTCCTATCTCGATCCTATGGAAGGTATCCGTTATCGCGGCTATACACTTCCTGAAGTGTTTGAAAAACTACCGAAAGCCAAAAATTCAGAAATGCCTTTGGTTGAAGGGCTGTTTTACCTGCTGCTTACCGGCGATATGCCGACCGAAGAGGAGGCGGCTGAAGTAGCTGATGAGTTTAATAAAAGGCGGATTCTTCCGAGGTATATCTATGAAGTAATCGATGGAATGCCTTGCTGCAGTCATCCGATGACGATTTTTTCGACTGCGATACTCACCATGCACCGCGAATCGTTTTTCACCAAAAAGTACCATGCAGGACTCAATAAACTCGATTACTGGGACTCAACCTATGAAGATTCCCTGAGTTTACTGGCCAAGCTGCCGGAAATAGCAACGTATACCTATGCCAAGCTTTATCGCGATGGTAAAAGGATTCAATCGAATCCAAACCTGGATTTCGGGGGTAACTTTGCCCACATGATGGGAATCGGAAAACCTTATGATGATGTTATGCGCATGCACTTTATTACACACGCCGATCATGAAGGGGGTAATGTGAGTGCTCATGCCGGACATTTAGTAGCAAGTTCATTGTCAGATGTTTATCTTTCAATCAGCGCCATGGTGAATGGATTGGCAGGCCCGCTTCACGGTTTGGCCAATCAGGAAGTACTGCGTTGGTTGCACGATCTGATGGAGAAAATGAACGGTGAAGTGCCCAGTGAGAGTGATCTTAAACAATTTGTCTGGGATACCCTAAAATCAGGTCAGGTTATTCCTGGTTTCGGACACGCCGTGCTGCGCAAAACCGATCCCCGATATATGCTGCAACGTGAATTCAGTCTGAAGAATCTTGCTGAAGATCCATTGTTTAAAGTGGTAGATATGCTTTACAGAATTGTTCCGCCTATTTTGCTGGAGCAGGGTAAGGCAAAGAACCCGTGGCCCAACGTAGATGCACAATCCGGTGTTATACAATGGCACTATGGAGTTAAAGAATACGACTTCTACACAGTGCTTTTTGGTATTGGCAGATCCATTGGTATATGTGCCAACATCATTTGGGACAGGGCACTTGGCTATCCGCTCGAAAGGCCGAAGTCTTTAACTACTGCCATTCTTGAGGATATTGCCGCCGGAAAAGATGTTGTTATTGAAGATTAGTTTTAAAATTTAGTCTCAAACTTAAAAGGGCAGAAATGCCCTTTTTTCATTTCTTTAAATATGATAAAACAGGTTGAAATTGTACTCCCTGCATTCAGCAGGGGTTTCCATTTGATTACCAATCTAATATCTGCCAAATTGCCGGATTTGCCTGATGCCGGGCTTCTACATCTTTTTATCAAACATACGTCGGCTGGTTTGTGTATCAATGAAAATGCCGATCCCACTGTAATGTCAGATTTTGAAACGGTTTTCAACAGGCTGGTGCCTGAAAATCAACCTTATTACAAACATACGCTTGAAGGAAGCGATGATATGCCGGCACACATCAAAGCCGTATTGTCGGGATCTGATGTTACGGTGCCGGTTACCAATGGCAGGCTGAACCTTGGAACGTGGCAGGGTATTTACTTATGCGAATTCCGCAATAACGGAGGCAACCGGCGCCTTGTTGCCACAATTTTAGGGTAATAGAAGCAAATCGGGTAAATCCCAATAAGGATTTTTATTTGCTCAGATATTCGTAATACCATTGTATTGCCTCTTTCAAACCATCTTTCAGGCTGTATGCAGGATTGTATCCCAACAATCGCCTTGCTTTTTCGATGGAGGCCAGTGAATGCAAAATATCGCCTTTGCGCGGAGGCCCATAAACCGGATGAATACCGGCGATG
>JBBQBC010000114.1:0-12394 GCA_038317155.1 Bacteroidales bacterium | reverse complement strand
GCGGAAGTTACGGCCACCGCGCTTTTGTTGCATCATACAGCATCATGGCTATTCCACTAGCTGCAGCCTTTTCGGCTATTTTCTCTAAAAGAAAAACGCTGGGTTTTATAACAGGAATATTAATTGTAGGTTTATTTGTATCACACAACCTCTTTCAGTTAACACAGTATCATAACGGAGCCATTCATTATGTTTCAATGACCAAAGAAGCATACTGGGACTCATTTATGCACAGTAAACCTTCACCCCGGCTAGAGTACCTGCTATCCTTCCCCGATTACGAAAATGCGAAAAAAGGCATATATCCAACACCGGTTATTGATCCGCGTTACACCGGTAAGCTTACTAAGGATGAGATACAACTGAGAATCCAACAGGAAATATCATCAGAACTTAATAACGACAGTATTAAAAAACTGGAATGGATTGATAAGGCCCAAAGTGAGGGAATCAGTTATGATGACCTGATAAAAAAACAAGCTGAAAGCAAAATGGAGGCGCAGATTAAAGAGGGTATCATTATCCCAAAACAATAAGACCTGAAGATGTCGTTGAGTATTAATGAGCTCATACAACAAGTTATAAACAAGGGCACCTGCACAGGGTGTGGGTTGTGTGTGGGGTTGGATGAATCGGGGAAATCATTCATGCGCGACACTGCACATGGACCCAGACCTGTGGTCCACGAAGACCATAGGATCCCTGAAGTATTCCTAAAATGTTGTGCGGGACATGAAATCGACTATCCCGAAATCTATAAGAGCTTTTATGGCGAATATCCTGAGAACTGGCTAACCGGAATCATCGCGGGCGTTTTTACCGGGTTTTGTGCCGATGAAAATATAAGAAGAAACAGTTCTTCAGGTGGTGTGTTAACGGCTGTACTTTGTTCATTGCTCGAATCTGGCCAGATTGATGCGGCCATTGTGGTCAGGCAGGGCATCCCTGAGCCTGAAAAGGCCTCTGTGTCTATAGTCAGCTCATCGGCCGATATTCAGGCAGCTTCTCAATCTGTTTATGTTCCGGTTTCAACGCTTGATATTCTCAATAAACTGAATCCCGAAAAAAGATACGCCATTATCTGTCTTCCGGAGCAATCCGCTGCTCTCAGGGTTCTCCAGCAATCTGGTCACAAGAAAGCACTGAGCATAAAGTATATTCTCGGGCCCTACACCGGAACTGCAATTTATCCGGCTGCGATTCAAACATTCAAGAGAATTAACGGGATAAAAAAAAATGATAAGGTAACTTCACTGAAATGGAGAGCAGGTGAATGGCCGGGGTATCTGGAAATTATTACCCAATCCGGTAAAGTTTTGCGCTCCCCGAAAGTGTATTACAACTTCCTGATCCCTTTTTTTGTAACCAACGCGAGCCTGCAAAGCATGGATTTTGCGAATGAGTTTGCTGATCTGGCGGTTGGCGATGCCTGGTCGCCTGAGTTTGAATCGCAGGGGCAGGGATTCTCGCTTGTTGTAAGCCGGAATAAACAAATGAATGCACTTCTTGAAGAGATGCAGCAGAATGGGATTCTTAACTTAAAACCGGAGCCCCTTGAATCAGCCTTTTCGATGCACGGCCACATGATTGATTTTAAGAAGAGAGGAAGCTATATACGCAACCAGACACGCAAAATGCTGGGTATGAAGGCGCCTGATTTTGGTTATAAACCCGCCAGTATTGGCATTAAAAGAATTTTGGTTGAAATCGTAATTTCGACAATTTTCATTGTTGGCAGAACTTCACTTTCCCGGCTAATCTTATATGTTTTACCAGAAAGGATAATTGGGCCACTTTTCAATAATTTAAGACTGAAGTGGAAGAAAATATCAAGGAAAACCAAGCGTCAGGGTCTTGCCTCTTATGAAGTAATTACTACAAAAAAATGACCATGGCCGATTTCCATCCACTGATAAACCGAAATTTCCCCAGGATACTTACCCAGTTAAACCGGGATCCTAATACAGAGAGTTACGGTAGTTTTGACCGGAACTGGTGGCATTATAAAATCAGGGATTTTTCATCAATTATCCTGCAACAGGGGGGTTATTTTCTGGAAATGGCTGCTCAGCTGCCCGAATACAGTGAAATTTCGGAGCAACTTCGTGAATACTCCAGTGCAACTGTTGATTTCTGGACCAGAAGAGCAGGCAAAAAAGGAGCATTTGAAGAATACTATCCCTGGGAAAATGGCTATCCTCCCCTGGCCTTTTCAACCCTGGCAGTCGCGAAAATAATCCAGTCCCAAAACCTAAATACTGCAGAGTCAGCGGATGCATTGAAAAAAGCTGCCCGTAAACTTCAGCAGCGTTTTGAACCCAAAGCGGCAAATCAGCAAATTGCAGGGTTGGCTGCCCTTGCTGTTTTGAAAAAAATAAATCCGGAATTTGTTGACGATCATACTTTCGGTCGTTTAACTGAACAAACACTCACTCTCCAGTCGGAAGAAGGTTGGTTTACCGAATACGACGGGCCTGATCTTGGTTATTTATCCGTTTCGCTCGATTGTCTATGGGATCTTTTTGACAATACCGAAAACCAAAAGTTTGCTGATTCGGCGAACAGGGCTTTCAGATTTCTTGCAAAACTGGTTATCCATAACCAGGGACCAATCGGCATGCACAATTCCCGGAATACAGACTATATAGTGCCTTACGGGATTTGCCGTTTTCTGAACTCCAACAATAGCACGGATGTAATTCTGGCCAAACAGGTTGTTGAAATCCTTTATTCAGACACAGAAAATTCCGGACACTTTTTTCAGGCAGTTGATGATCGTTACTGGAGTCATTATATCGGTCATTCCATTGTGAGGGCTCAGCTAATCCTTGATGCGTTAACGTTGAAAACTGAAATTCCTGATTTGCCTGTCACGTCAGAATATTTGTGGAAAGATTGCGGATATGCCATTGCATCTCAGTACAATCACCGCATCATGATCAGTTTTCTTAAAGGAGGAATAATCACCATCAGGAATAACAATGACTACTATAATGATTTCGGCTGGATTATTTTTGATGGAAATAAGCAATATGTAACCCACTGGTGGACTCCCTCCAACCAGTATTCATTCAATCCGGAAGATTTTCAAATTTCAGGCTATGCAGTTCAGTATAAAGAAAATACAAGCACTCCTTTTAAACACTTCATATTAAGAACAGTAAGCTATTTCTCAGGGCACAAAATCATTACACTTTTAAAAAATCTGCTTATTTTCAGAAAAAGCGACCAACGGTTTTTCTTTAAAAGAAATATAAAAATCCAGTCAGGTAAAGTGATCATTACGGATGAGATTTCCGGCTTGAAAGGTAATGAAGTGATTGTAAAGGCTCCTCGTTTTTCTAAAAGGCATGTAGCCAGTGCCGATTCATTTCACCACGAAGATATAGCCATGGTAAAAGGTTATGTCATCAACACAAAAGCCCAGATAACCGGGAAGCTTTTCGAAGCAGCAACCGTCATAAACCTCGATTAGCATTTAAATCATGACCAGTTTCAAGCTACCTGATAAAACAAAAAAGTTGTTCCTGCAACTTGTTAAATTTGGCATTGCCGGTTTGCCATCATTTCTTATCGCAATTCCGCTAAACTGGTTCCTTGTTGAGAAAATTCTTTTACAAAAGCCGGTAGCCTACCTTATTGCTTTGTTGTTCCAGGTAACGATTAACTTTATTTTTTTAAGGCTTTTTGTATTCAAAGGAGAAACACAGGGGAACCTGTGGAAAACCTTTTTTAAATTCTTGTGGGGCATTGCTTTTTTTCGATTGCTCGACTGGGGCTTATACACCATTCTTGTGCAAAACACGGAAATATATTACCTGATTATTCAGCTGGGAAATGTTGTTATATTTTCGCTTGCTAAGTTTTTCTACAGTAAAAAAATAATGGAGAAGTAAACATTATGAAACTCATTATACAAATTCCATGTTTTAACGAGGCTAAAACCCTGCCTGCGGTAATCCATGATCTCCCAAGGACTTTGCCCGGAATAAATGAAATTGAATACCTCGTAATTGATGATGGAAGTTCGGACAACACAGTGGCCATGGCCCATCAGCTTAAGGTGCACCATGTATTGCAATTGGGAACCAACCGGGGACTGGCTTATGCATTCTCTGAAGGTATAAAATATGCATTGGAAAAAGGCGCCGATGTTGTTGTAAATACGGATGGCGACAATCAATATGTTGGTGAAGATATTGCATTGCTGGTGCAACCCATTGTTGAAAGCAAGGCAGATATTGTTGTGGGATGCCGGCCAATAAAAGAACATGGGGAATTCAGCCCTGTTAAGAAAATGTTTCAGCTTATGGGAAGCTGGATTTTGCGCATGATTTCAAAAACCGATGTCAAAGATGCCCCTTCCGGATTCAGGGCATTTTCGAGGGAAGCCTGTCTGAGAATGTTTATCTATTCAAAATTCTCTTACACGATGGAAAACCTTATCCAGGCTGGAAATTCAAATATGAGGGTTCAATCAGCCGACATAAGGGTCAATGCCAAAACCCGGGAATCAAGATTGTTCAGAAATATTTTTGAGCATATTTACAAATCAGCCAATACGATGATCATGATGTATATATTGTATCGTCCCGGCAGGTTCTTTCTCTGGATTGGAACTATTTTTAACCTCGCCGCAGCAGCATTGGGTCTGAGATTTGTTTACCTGCTTTTTATTACTGATCATCCCGACAAGGGCAGAACATACATCCCATCCCTTATACTTCTAGCCATTATGGCTTTTTGGGGAGTAGTATCCTATATGATCGGAATTCTTGGGGAACTACTTAAATTCATCAGGAAACAGAATGAAGAGATACTCATCAACCAACGACGGGAGAAATTTAAAAAGGAATAGTGTTTTATGTCTATTGCCTGATAGGATAGTGAGTAGGTGATTCTTTCAGGCCTGAGCATATGGAAGGTTTCAGGCACTTTTCATCAGACCCTGTATCAAGTACAAATACTTTTTACAAAACTTTCCTGGCATTCAAATACGTTGTGGCAACTTCAGTTTTTGGTTCTGAGCACTCATAAAACAGATAAAATGCGATCTTCCTGTTTAGCCCAAAACAGCTACATTTCACTTTTGAATAAAAATGTGACAGGACATATTCTATTTCCTTCGCTGTATTCACATGCTCATGAGCCATCAGGAGGCCGTAATCCAAACCGTACTTATGCCGGAATTCAATACCGGTCGTAAGTTTCCAGCCAAGTTTCCATAAAAAAGTTCCTTCATTTGGGATGGATACCCTGAGAGTTCCCCCTTCTTTCAAAAGCAGGCAGGTTTTTGCCACTACATGGGGCAGGTCGGTAAGATGCTCAAAAGCAGCAATTGCCGTAATCCGGTCGTATTTTTGCGAAACTCCGATGTCATCTATATCGTTGTATATCTCATTGATCCGGTCGATATTCCCGGAATCCCGGTATAGTCCAGCAAATGGCTCTACGATATCGTAAGGATCTGTCTTCTCATACTTCAGCTGGTTCAATGTACCGGCGCCAATTTCGAGTGTCGATTTATTATGAAGCTCCTTCACATCAGCGGCAACCTTCCGGTGCAACCAGCTTTCCATTTTCTGCGAAAGTGAAGATGCAGGGGTTACACCCTCCCTGTTTTGCCTGTAGTGCGCATCGTATATTGCCTGGAATTCCTTCGGAAGGGTTGTTCTCGTTTTGGGAAAGCGGGAGAAAATTTTATCAATCTCAGACATTGTTATGGACCCGGTAAAAAACAATTGTTTGATAAACGTGATGACTGCATAACGCTAAATCAGGTAATAGTTGTTCACGTTATAATGATGAATCCTTCAAAGATAGTTTTTACATCAGAGATGAAAAAAGCCGGAAAACAAAACAATCCTCCGGCTAATAAAACCAATTCCGGGAAGTCACTTTACTTCGGCAGCAATAGATTCCGCAATTAATTTTAGTCTTTCAGGGCTTAACTTCAGTTTAGGCTTACTGAAATCAATATCGTAAATTGAATTAATCGGAATCAGGTGAATGTGTGCATGAGCAACTTCAAGCCCGATAACGGCAATGCCCACCTTCGTACAGGGAACTACCGCCTTAATGGCTTTGGCAACTTTTTTGGCAAAGACGAAGTAATCACCGTACATAGGATCCTGAATATCAAATATATAATCAACCTCCATTTTAGGGATAACAAGGGTATGCCCGTCAGCTAATGGGTTAATATCCAGAAATGCAAGAAAGTTATCGTTTTCGGCAACCTTGTAAGCCGGGATATCCCCGCTGACAATCCGTGAAAAAATACTGGCCATAGTTTCTGGTTTTAAAGGTTATCGCATTATTTCAATGATCTCATAAGTCATTTTACCGGCAGGTACCTGAATATCCACACTATCGCCTACCGATTTGCCCAACAGGCCTTTCGCAAGAGGAGAATTTACAGATATCTTTCCCTGCTTGATGTCGGCTTCGTTTTCGGGCACCAGTGAGTAGATCATGGTAGCATTATTCCTGGTATTTTTGATCTTGACTTTTGTGAGAATCAGCACTTTGGTAAGATCAAGTTTCGATTCATCAATAATTTTTGCATTACGGATGGTCTCCTGAAGCTTTGAAATCTTCAGTTCAAGCATGCCCTGTGCATTTTTTGCTGCATCATATTCAGCATTTTCCGACAGGTCTCCTTTATCGCGGGCCTCCGCAATCTGTTGCGATATGGAAGGCCGCTCAACACTGATCAACTGATCCAACTTGGCTTTTATATTATTAAGCCCTTCTAAAGTGTAATACATAATACAAATAATTAGGTTATTCGCAATTGGATAATAAGTAGAAAAGACCCTTTAATAAAGGGTCCTTTCAAGAAGAAATTCAGGATATAATTAACCTGTAGAAAAAAATTCCTGATTACAGGTTAATTCTGGCTCCGATACTATGGGTGCCGTTAAAAGGATCTGTAGCTCTGTATGAGTAGTCGATCGCAATAGAAGAGCCCTTCTCTTTGTCGAGTGGGACTGCGACTGTGAATCCGGCGCTGGGTCCGGTGAATGCGGTAGTACGGTCAGCGTTTTTAGTTATCCCTTCTTCATAGGAATAGCCACCCCTGAGCATCAGATAGGATTTTAATTCATATTCTGCACCAAATATAAACTGATCCTTGGTGAAAGAGTTGGAAATAAAGTTTCCGGCCAGTGTTAACCGGTGTATTTCTCCCAGTTTAAAGTCGTAGGATGCTCCAATGGCCAATTGTGTAGGCAATTCAAAATCTGCTGATCGCTGCTCAAGCGTAAAGTAGCTTTCCTGTCCGGGAAGTAAACTGCGGATTGAAAGACCATCGCCGCTGAATCGCAAAGTTGGCCCTACATTGCGCAGGGTAATACCAAACCTGATGTTCTCACGCGGGCCGGTTACATATTGAATACCGGCATCCACGGCAATACCCTGGGCACTGACATCGGATATAACCTCAGATACAATCTTGATGTTAATACCACCATAGATGCTGCTTGAGAAGGCCTTTGCGTATGAAATATTGATATTCATATAAGTCGGCGAGAAATTACCGATTCCTCCGTCAGGCAATTCTTCAGTCGTTATAGGAATATCCCCGAAGCTCATAGACATAATGCCAAGGCCGATAACGCCACCATTTCCAACACTCTGGGTAAGCCCGAAAGTATTGATTCCGATTTCACTGCCTTTAAGCCACTGAGTATGTGAAAAAATCAGTTCCGTACCCTTGGTGTGGGCGGTGCCTGCAATATTTGAAAACATCCCCTCGAGGCCTTTTACACTGGCAATGTTTACGCCACCCCATCCCGAGCTGCGTGCCCAGGGATTGATCAGCAGCTCTGAAGCACCTGCCTGTCCGGTTCTGTCTTTGTTACCGGCTGTCAACTGGCTAAAGGGTATCATCAGTATCCCGATCAGTAATAAAGCAGTGAAGTATTTAAAGATCTTGTTCATAATCAATAGTTTGAAAGTTAAAAATTTTAAGATACTTTACTTCTTTGCATCAGAATGAGTTAAGGTCAATTGGCCGGAGCGATCCAAACCACTTAACGATCTTCTCTCCCACACCATCGGCTTTCACATGTATCAGGTATACGCCACCGGCAATCGGGATTCCCGCATAGTTTTTCAGATCCCACTCTATCGCGGTTCCGGACTCATCCTTGGTAAACTGCCGGATAAGAGAACCGTTGGTCGAATAGATGCTTACTGTGCACTTACGCGGCAGGTTGATAATCTTCACCCTGTTGTCCAACTGGTTGGTTTCGTAATTTGAATACGCGTAATACGGATTGGGAACCACCGTAATCAGATCGAGTTCCGATTTGGCTTTTTCGATGTTGTTGTCAGCAGTGGCAATATTCTTCGTTGAGAACTTATACATCGGGAAATTCCTGTTCTGCACGTCGTTTGCCTGCAATGTACTATCGTGAGGAGTGCTGTAGTAGCGCAAATATGGTTTTGCAATCCTGATACTGGCTTTCACATCATTCGAAAGCCATTCCTGCCCTGCTACCGCCATTGGGATAGTGACCCACATAGCACTTGAATAAACAAGAGCACGCTGAGTACCACCCCCGAGGGTAACCGGAATATTGGTACGGAGTGTTTTACCGGCATCATAAGCAGGAACATTCGCAATGGCGATAGATTTTCCCTGTGTATGGGCAAATACATATACATAATGCATACCACCGAGTACAAGTTCATTGGCGGTCTGCAAGTTGCTCGTCGGATTAAACTTCATATCCCTGCCATTTTCACCAACAAGCCAGGAGTTTTCACCAAATACGATATTCAGGCGCTCTCCGGTTTCAAGATTAATGGCATAGCCAGGGAACCAACCCATTCCGGTTTCAGCAATATAGTTCGGATCCTCCGGGTTTTGGCTGATACCACTGCCTTTTGCAGCAGACTCACCATTCTTGTCAACTGATTGACCTGCTCTGATATTGAACCTTGTAACATTTTCTTCAGCCAGTGTGGGGTCAGCACACATTTCAATCACCGGGCAGCGGGTCCATTTGCTCTTATCGGAAGTCATTACAACATCCACACTCGCGATATCAGAGAAACTGGATGCTACTTTGGATATATTCCGGTAGGCGGGGGCATAAATTGCATCCTGCTCGGTAGAGGCAGTCATAATATATGGTCCCCAGGTAGCTGAAACAACCTTTTCGTAATTTCCGCCCGGATCGAAAGGCTTCGATGGCATATTATAGTCGTTATTGGCCGGATTCGTAAGATCAGTAACTACGCCCGATCTGATCCAGTTAAGTGCTGGTATCCCGTCAATATCCGGTAAACCAAAAACCCAAACTTTTGAACTATCGGCAAAGGTGAGACCGGAGCCCAACAAGCCGTTGTTCTCAGAAATTACTTCATAAATAGGATCGTCCGTAGCGTTTATGCCCACCTTATAAGGACCCGGGTCAAGTATTTGTCCGATGGTCACAGAAATACCCAACTCAGGGAATAACTGCTGGTTTTTATAAGCGATGGTTGTGTCGGACTTGTAAACCCGGTTTGAGGTCAGATCTTTCAGTGTCCAATAAGCCTTGGAGGTGAGCGTACTGTCAGCACCTATTTTCTTGAAATAGGGCACCAGCGAATCAAAGGAAAGTTCATATTCTGTATCCTTAACATTCAGTGGGTCTATCACCCTGACATCAATCGGTCCGTTGCCTTGTTTGTATTTAGGATTGTAGGCGATCGGGTAATTAGGACTACCCAGTAAGTTAAGAGAATCTGCCGGGCTTTTTGAAAGGATTTCAGCAACAGTTTCATCTGACAGTTCAAGTAAATTTCCGCCATTACCCTGTCCTTGCAAACGGACAATTTCAACACCATCACCATACGCTGAGGTCGGATCAATGGTACCCACGACTTTATGGGGTATGCTTGGATAAACCTTAATGTTCTTACGCCCGGCCAGATAAACTTTTTTCTGTCCGGTAAGACCAATAATGCCTGGTTCCTGTGATCCCGGATCGGCACTGTATTTCATGTACTCATTATATCCGTAAGCAAGTGCGAGGTAATAATACTGTTTGTGGTTAACCAGCCGCTGACCTGTAAATGCATCTTCCGAGAGCCTGAAAGTGTGTGAAATTCCCAAATCAGCGCCATAAACTTCTTCAATTGGCACATTTGCATTCAGGGCCTGGTCAAAATTTTGGTTTACCAATTGTTTGACACCGTTTTTAACGTCGCATTGATAGACGATCCTGGCCAGTTTCTGATCGCGGATATCGGCAACCGACACTGTTGCATCTTTCAACTGGAAAACCTGGTAGCCTTCGAAACGGTAATAAGGATCAAAATTATAACCTGTGCTGTTGGCAACAGCCTGAATGGCCGGGTCAAGTTCAGTGTAGGCTTCATTAAAGTTATTTCCGGCATCATTACTTTTACGGTTCGAAACGTAGAAGATCAGTTCTTTATCCAACTCACGGATGGTAAGATCTGGTGCATTGGGGCCGCTAACAACAGCGAAGCAGTTGTCGAAAAGCAACTGGCACTTGTCGTCAACAACCTGAAGCAGTTTAACCGAAGCCCACGGGCCACCCGATGCAGCGCGTGCCCACGGAATACCAACAGTAATATAGTTTACAGCACCCGGCTCCAGGATAAAAGGCCCGGCCGACTGCATAAAACGACGATCACCTTCCTTATTCTTGGCAGCCTCCTCAGTCCAGTATTTGGTTCCGTTAGGTGGCAGCCCGCCAGTACCCCAGTCGCAGACATCTGTATCGCCGGGGAACATAAAGTCGCACTCAGGGCCATAAGCACCGGTCGAAATATGTCCATTTCCGCCATAGAGCATCTTGGTATTATCAAGCCATATCCCCTTCAGGTAATTATAATACTGAGGAGCATATTTCGGGTCCTGCATATAAGGCCCGGGAGCGTCAGCATTGTTATGATAAACAAACCTGCGCATCCCAAAACGTTCATCATCCACAATGCCGTTTCCAAAGTTAACGCCATTAATAGCTTCAGATTTTACAATGAATGTTTTGTTCAGAATATTTCCTTCTTCACCATATTCCAAATTCATGGATGAACCGTCTAATCCAACAATACTGCAATCGCCTTTAAATGAAGGGCCAAGAATTCCATCACCTTTGAAAGAGGGATTATCAGAGCCATCGGGATCCATATATGGGCCCTGGAAAAAGTCAACCCCAATTGCCGGTGGCTGATCGCCATAAGCCCAGAACTGTCCGTCTCCATCTTTTGGTCTTCCGTTATAGGAATAGCCCAATCCACGGTCAACATCGCAACCTACATAGTCGTCAGTTGCAAAACCCAGGTCAGTATCCACCCACTGACTAAAATAAGTACCTGTTAACCGGTAAGTAGAACGGTTTATGATTTCATAACTGTAAAAAGTCATGTTATTGATTTCGTCGTTGGTGGCAAACCCGAATGCCTGGGCACGGATTTCAAAACCAACCGGTGTTCCCTGGGTTTCAGTATGAATATTTCCTTTATCGTTAAAAACCCACCAAAGGGTAGCATCGCCTTTAATAACCTGATCGGATAAAAGACCGCCCTTCACAATACCTTCTTCTGTCTCCTTGGTAGGAGTGCTTGAATGACAAAGTTCATTGGCAATATCATAATATGGGTAATCACCATCTTCCGGATTATAGTCACCGTCACCACCCCGGTCGAAAAACGGGGCCAGGTAATAACTTTGCTTTTGGGTAATATCACCATGAGCCGGCCAATCAGTTATCGCAGCAGGTATCTGGTAACCAGGATAAGCGGCTTTATTATCCCACCAGGCCAGGTATTCATCAATCTCAGCCCTGGTTATTGGATATAATTTATCCCTGTTAGCGCATTCTTCCGAGCTAATGGCAGCAGTTCCGTCAACGGTAAGCGGACCAGGCCAGAAATCATTACCTGACCCCGGACTTCCGGTATTAGGACCCTGACGATAGCGCAAAGCAGCTAGTTTAAGCTGATCGTTAACGTCAATACCTCCAATCCACAAGGCGGCGGAAAACATAGAGGTTTTTTTGGATCCTTTGGGGATTTCATACTGAGCTACTTCGAAATCCCACCACATATCGCCCCCGGTATTGATACGGGTCCGGATATTGTTTACTTCGAGATATTTGAAGCCTGCACCTGGCAGGCAGCCCGCTGCAGTGGCTTTTACAATTGCTTCTGACTTATTGACTGCCCCTTTGTAATAGTCAGCATAGCCGGAAAGCGACAGGATAATACCGAGCAAAACAACAAATGATATGCGGAGTATATTTTTCATAGTTTAAATATTTTCTTTGATCGTTTCAGTTAAATGAGTTCGTCAGAACCTGGTCAATTATTAAAAGTTAAGAATTATACCAAGCCTGATCTGCCTCGGAGAACTGTAATTACCTGGGCT
>JBBQBC010000113.1:0-12586 GCA_038317155.1 Bacteroidales bacterium | reverse complement strand
GGCAACAGCCGGGTTCATTAATGCAGCTTTAATTGCCCGATAGCTGATGGTAGAGAGGGCGATGATTACCGCGATGGCAAAACTGTATATAAAGTCCATAATTCCGGAGCGGATGCAATTAGTGATAGTTACTGAGCCAGTTGTCGGCTACCAATTGAGTTACCCTTTAAGGTTTAGCGATGATAATCAGTCCTTCAACCTCATCGGCCAGATAAATATAATTCTCATCTGTTGTTATGCCAAGTGCATATCCTGTTGGTATTGTTCCGATCAGTTTTGGTTGAGATGGAACAGAAACATCCAGAATGAGTAATCCTGACTTTTCAGTGATCATATAGATAAGCTGGTCCTCGTAAATCAATTCCTTTGCATATCCACCGCCGGAAAAGCTACCCACAATATGTATATCCGCAGTGTCAGAATAGTCAATAATCTGTAAACCGGCAACCCCGCAAGTCATATATGCCAGTGACCCGGTTTCGTTCAGCACAATATCCTCGGCATAACCGGGTGTATCGCACCAGCCTGAAAGAATGGTTGTAGGGTATCCATCCTGAAAATCCGAAATGTCAAATATAGATAATCCCATTTCCCCGCAAGCCACAAACAACCGGGTAGTGTCGGCGGAAGTAGTAAGCCCGGTTGCGTATCCATTTGTTGATATCGAGCCTCTGATATCAGGTTGTTCAGGATAGCTTATTTCCGAAATTTTCACGCCCTGTTCACTTATTGCTGTAAGCAGGTATTTACCCATAATATGAAGGTTTTTTGCAGGTTTCATATTCAGGTTCGAAACAGTAACAAATGGAATCAATGGGTTGGAAACATTGACTACTGATAATCCGAATGTTCCGGCTGTAAGGTAAACAACCGAGTCCTGCTTAATTATTTTCGTGGAATATCCCCTTACATCCTGTGTAAGTTGAGAAACAATTTTCGGATTTGCAGGAGTGCTTACGTCAACAATCAGCAGCCCGCCCTCTCCCTGGGCTATGTATAGCAGGTTATTATCCTTTACCAGGTCCTGGGCAAATCCGGGTGTTGCCAGTTTCGTTATGATTTTGTAATTGCCTGAAACATCGGGCATTTTAGGGGTTTCAGGGTCATTGGGTTTTCCGCACCCGAACATGAGGGTAATGCCGGTTAAAAGAAGTGCGAATAATTTACCTGTTTTCATGTTTTTATCTTTTTATTTCTCTCGTTAAAAAATAATACAGAGCCTTAAAATCAGCGCTATATTTTAAGTTTGTAAGTAAATGTAAGGCCAATCTGATGCTGATTGTAGTCTTTTTCTTCAGAAATCATCGATTTGTTTTCTGCAATTTCTGAATCGGCTTTTCGGTAAAACCAGTTGAAAAATGCTGAAATTTCAACCGTTTTGGATACTGCAAGGATATATGAACCATTCAGCAATATATTGTTATCGATGCGTTGTACATGGAGGGGGTCAATATCAGACGGTTTTCCGGAAGTGTAGTAACGCTTTCCAAATTCACATTTAACATCCACACCATGCTTTAGCTTTTTGATTGAAGGTAGGTCGTACAATACCCTGATCAGGAATGTATTATCATTATAGGAACCATCGGCATCATCTGAAAGCAGGCGGGTTTCTCCGGTTTGGTCATAGCCTTTGGCTTTTGATTGGGTATAAGTATAACCGATCTCCAGATTCAGGCTCGTGGTTAATGACTTCCTGAGGTTGATTTCATAAGCCAGGTTGTTGCAGTCATATTCTGTAAAATGCCCGTTGTAATAATACTTCGCGTAATCAAGAGCGAGCCTCAGTCTGGTGTCTTTCAAAAAGGTATTCTGTGCTTCAAACCTGTAATTATCTTTTGCAAAAGAAAATGGCTTAAAACTTTCGGGGGTATATCCAATGAGTTTAGCCCAATCATCATCCCTGAAGTGGCGTACATAAAAATAGGGAATGTAACTGTAGGCAACTTTTATGCTGGCTTTTCCGGTAATATATTGCCTGAGCCCGAGATTCAGAAAGTTCCTGTTTTTATCCTGATTGACTACATAATGCGTAAATCTGTATTCCGCATTCAGCAGGGTTTTCCGCTTCGGAATTATACGAAAGGTTGTACTTAATTGAATTTCAGGTGATAATACAATATCATCGTAGGTTTCGATATGAAAACGGCCTTCATCTTCCTGGTTTAAAAAGCGTGTAATGTATTTTTTGGAATATTTCAGAATATTGTCATCGTAAAACGTTGTTAATTTAAAGTCAACATTCAATGCAGGTCTTGATTTCCGGTTTGTTTTCTGAGCCAGGGAGGATTGATTTGCACCAATCAGGAAAAAAAACATCAATACTATAATCACCTTGAAGTTAAGGGTGAAATTGTTTATTTTTTTCTGTTCCATATCTGGTTGCATTTACAAGATTGTAATATATACCATGGGTTCATTTGCCAGACTTAACACTTTTTGCAGGGATCATAAGGCGCCCCAGAATGGCATTTTTATCCTTGTCAAGCGGAATCAGTTCAATGGTATGTTTCCCTTTAGGCACATTAATCACAAACTCACTCCCAATTCCGGGTACAAGTTGTTTGTTGCTTTTGTAAGCCGCGGTTTCCGATCTTTTGCTGCTCAATTGAAAGGTATTTATTATCTTATTATCCAGTTTAACCTGCACACGATAATGAATTACGCCCCTCATATCGTCCCTGAATTCTGCACGGGTTAAAACCTGAAGTTCTACAGGTCCGTTCAAAACAGTTTTCAAAGGTATTTCAGGCGAAAACCTGTAATAACTTATCATGCTTTCCTTTGAAACCAGTTCAACTAATTCAGAAGGGTTGACAGGATTTATTGCAATCCAGTCCTGTTTTTTGCTTTTTGCAGGTGTGAAAGCATAACGGGCACAAACTGGTAATTTGCCTTGACCAAGTTTGAAGGAAATGTTGTGCTGTCCGGGGCTCAGATCAAACTCAAATTCCTGCAATTGCCCCGGCACACCCATTGTTCCGTCTAAATAGGAGGCCTGAATTGACCGGGTTATGTTGGTAGCCTTAGATAGTTTAGGCTCACCACCGTCCACGATACAGATAATTTCATATTTCATTTTTACTGCCTGTCCGGGAACAAACTGACCACGCGTGAGAAGTCTGAGTTTCCCCGGCCCTGAAACTTTAATAACTGATGGCCTGGTTGAGCTAAGGAAATAGTAATCTTTTGCCTTTCCGTCAATAATTACAGATATTACTTTTTTGGAGTCAGATGGTTTTAAATATCTATGCTTTGTTTTCGATTGTGCGAAAGCAGTTGAAGCTGCAACCAGCATAGTAAAAATCAATAAGGATATTTTTTTCATGAAGCACTGTTGTTAATTGTTTTGGCGATGTTTGTCGGGAATATTTATTCTGAATTTATTGACCAAAGGTACTTTTCTGTAACCGAATTTGTTTTTTATTGTTGAAAAGTTATGTTCGGAGGCAGACTTTAACATTGACAGATGTTTTATAGTTCAGCCAGGGTGTCATTTTCACGCGAATCGCTTGAGACTAAATAGGTAGCCGGAACTATATCTGATCCCAGCCGGTGCGCTTTGCGTTCGGCGAGGTAAATTAAAACGATTACCACCAGCAGACAGAAGGTAGCTATGGAGGCTACCACCAGATCGTACTTTTTGTTTAGGAAAATTCCTCCGTGCCCCGGTTCCGGCAGGGGAACCGGACTGAAGGGTAGTCCATAAGTGGCAAGAATTTCTTTAATGTTGACCAGTTGGATGATGGGAATGCCTTTTTGCCCCATCCTTACTATCACACCGCGAACCGGGAAATTCGCCGAGGGTAATTTCCTGACCAGTCCGGTAGGGATCAGACCGGCATTCACAGTATGACCAAGGCTGGCTATTCCACCGCCAACATTGATGAAAGCCTTAATAGTCCTGCCATTGGCATGAAGTTCATAAAGTTTCATGCGTTTTTCAATACTCTTTTCAAGATGATTTTCTTTGATCAGTTCTACTTTGTTCCGATCAATTGCTTTAATAATCAATTCCCGGCCTTCGGGGCTCAATCCCCGGCCTTCATCAAAACCGCCACCTACAGATGCTGCAACTGACCTGGAATGAAAGATGCCTGAATTGAAAAGCACACTTTCCATATCCAGCCAGGTAAAGTAAGGGTCATTTGCCCCGTAGTTGGAAGATCCGACTGACGAAATGATGATGGGTCTGAGTTTGAGTGCTTCAATCGCCGCTATCACTGAAATGTTGAGGGCCGGAAATGATCCGGTAAATGCGACTGCAACCTGGTCATTTTCATGTACCCCGGCATCTTTAAGATACTGAACAACTACTGCTGCCAGGTTCGGGTTTAGTGAAGAGAGTTTGGCGTCGACGTACCCCCTGTCAGTTGTGATCTGGGTGTATTCCTGACCAATCAAAGCGGTTTGATTCGGATCATTCACTTCTTCAATAAAGACACCTTCCTGCAGCCGGTAACCTTTCAAAAAAACGGCAGCCTCCTGCGACAGGCGGGCCGCCTTAAGTTTTTCGCTGTACCACTGCTGTTTAACCTCTTTCTTGCTGTTTTCAACTGCAATAAAAGCAAACAGCGACAGGAGTGCGATCAGCCCTAGTACGACATTCGATTTTGCCCTGTTAATCAACATTGTCAATAATTTTAAATTATTCTGGTAATAACGCTCCTGCGAACAGCAGGATCAGGATCAGCCTGACGAGCACCGATGAAACAAAAAGCACACTGATTGTTTTGAAAATTCCCTGCTTGGCAAACCAGTGTGCCAGCAGGCCAGGAATTACCCAACCGACTGCCTGAAGTTCAATGGTAGTGGCTGCGATATTAAAGGTTAGAAATTGTCTCGAAAAATTAGCAAGCAGGCAACCAACCAGCAAACTCAGCACCATTTGTCGACGCCCATATAGAAATGTATATTGTCCTAATACTTTGATTATCAAAAATGTAACCAGGGCTACTCCAAGTGTTCCTGCAAATCTGTCGGGGTGCGATAACTGAAGGGCAATGTAACCCGGCACAACAATTCCTCCGGCAGCCAGCCCGAAAACCTCGTAAGAGAGCAGGCTCAGGATTAATCCCAGGGTGATGGCAAGTTCAATCATAATGCTTTGCTTTTATGTTCAAAAAATTCAACGGTTGAAGCCCCTATACCACCCATATTACCGATGGCAAAAGTTGTTGATGTTTTTAGTGTTATAGACAAGACTGCATCAAACACTTTTTGGGGTTCGGTATATCCCAGGTTTAAAATTTTCTTTTTAGGAAACCCGTAACCAACGCACATACTTTCTACTACCTCGCCTGATTCTCCTATAAGTATCAGAAAGTCAGCTTCATTTCCGATTTTAATTGCCACCATTTCCGCCAATTGCCGGGCACGGTCAAGGCGGTCCTGACGTGTGTTCAGCAGCAGAATCCTTGTTCCTTCCAGGCCTTCCTCATCCCTGATTTTTTTCCAGATCAGCCAGGATGAGTCAGGGTCGTTGGCAGCAAATACATTATAAAAAAACACCTGTTTACCTGCTACCTGCGAACTCAGTCTTACAAGAACACCTTCGTCGGGCACGGCATCATACATGCCTTTCAGCGCTACTTTTCGCTCTATGCCCAGGTGCTCGCAAACTGCCAGGGCAAGAGATACATTCTCACGATGTTCAATGTAACAGAACCCTTTCATTTCTTGAGGGCTGACCGTTTGAAGATCAATAAAGTGGGTGACTGCATGCTTTTTACCGGCAATTTTCCGGAGAATATCAGGAATTACATTCTCGGAAGTGAAAAGGTGCTCATTCGCAGGGATTGTTTTTCCTATGGTTTCCGCTATTTCAGGCAGGGTATGACCCATTATGTCGATGTGGTCCAATCTCACATTGGTTATAACCCCAATGTTGGAATGAATCATTTTCCTCTCTGTAATAGCCTGATAAATTGGCTGTAATGCCATGCACTCCATTACCAGTGCCTGTACTTTTCGCGAAGCAGCATATTTAACAATGGATAATTGCTCAATGATGTTGGCTTGTGATTTACGATGTATGTAAGTCTCGGTGCCATCTTCGAGGATCAGTCTGGGGAAAGTTCCGGTAACCTTGGTTATGTTGCTGATACCCCCAGCCCTCAGTCCGGCCCCGATTAACCGGGTAACACTCGATTTTCCCCTGGTCCCGTTCACATGAATTCTTACAGGAATTGAATATATCCGTTTCTGATGACGGATATATTCAATAAGACCGGAGATGGCAATAATAATGACAATAATTAATAAAACATAGGAACTATACATGTCCTTATCTTAAATCAGGGAAGACGATGCTACTTTATTTTAACCATTTTTCTGGTCACTGAATTATTTTCAGTTTGCAATCGTGCAAAATACAGACCGTTGCTGACAACAGCCCCTTTATTGTCCGTACCGTCCCATCGTATTTTCTGATTTCCTGAGGAAATGTATCCGTCAATGAGTGTTTTAATCAGTTCTCCGTTTATACTGAAAACGCAAAGTGAGATATTTTCCTTTTTTGACAAATGAAAGTTAATCAGGGTACTGATGCTAAATGGATTGGGTTCATTGAGATCAATATAATCAACTGTCTGCGTGAAGAAACTGTTATTCTCTTCTATTGAAGTAATAATGGTTCCGAATGGCGGGTCGGTGGTGAATTTAATTGCTCTTCCGGCAACAATAGAAGATGCTGTTGGATTGTAAACATCATTATAAACGTATTGAATTCCTGCGTATAGCGCATTATTCTCAATGCCAATGGTGCAGCTTGAGGTAAACTCAGCTATAAGATATTGCATAACAATTTCTCCATCACTGGTAACCGTATTATAGTAGGCCGGATCGTACAGAATTACCTGAAACTTTGCCCAACCTTCTTTATCACCGTTCGAATTTATAGTGACCCCGTCCCATTCAACGACGAAACGGTGAGCTATCTGATCATGGTAGGTAAGGATGTTCCCGTTTATAAAGTCCATATTAAACAGGTTGTCCCAGAAAACAGCAATCATATTGTTGACATTGTCGTCATTTGGAATCTCGATATTGTTTGGATTGGTTTGAACCCCTGATCCTAAAGCGATCCAGCCATCAGAACTGACCCTTAACTGGGTATATGCTGCACCATAATACCTAAAGGAAAAAGGTAAGGCAACATTTCTGGTAAAATCGCCGGTACTTCCGGTTGTCAGCGGGGTTCCAATACCTGATATTTCAAACCAATTGTAAACCGGGGTTTCATCATAGAAAGTGTCTCCGTTTTCATAGGCGTAATAACCATAAACATCAGGGCCTGTATAATCAGCCCTGGTAAGCAGTGAAACAGGTATCGTAAAGGTTTGGAGTGTATGAAAGGGGTAAAGGCCATTTGCTGTAGCAAACGAAACCGTAAATTCAATTTCTGTCCCTATGGGGCAGTCAGGAGATACGATGATCTTGTAGTAGTTATTCATGTTGGTTGAAGTATCCTGAGCGCTTAATGTGCCAAATACTCCAAAGTCGTCGGTGATGGTAATGTATGGGCTTTCGCAACTCAATATACCTGTAACACTTGGTGCAGCATCATTCCCTGTGTTTTCAACAAGCAATACAACAGCCGCAGTTTCGCCCGGGTCCAATCTGAAATTTGGACCGGAGGAACCGTAATCGTGAACCACAAAGTTGTTGATTGTCAGGTTGCAACCGTTTACTTTGGTTTCAAACTGATAATCCCAGGATGATGTTGAGCTTGTGACATGCAATTGAAATCTTACTGTATCGCCAATCGGGCAGGTGGGTTTGATAAAAATCTGGTAAGGGCTTCCCGAACTGGTGCTGCCGGATTCAATATTTCCGAAATTTAAGGGGTTAATTGTAACAATATCGGCAAAGTCGGGTGTTAAAGTTGTTAAGGTAGCCTGAACATTATTTGCAGTTCCACTTCCCCAGTTTTTGAGGGTGTAGCTGAGCGAACAGTGCTCATTTGGATTCATCCGTCCATCGTTGTTCCCGTCAAGGTCATCGGTTACAGGATCGTTTTGAGGCATCACAAGCTCCGCAGGGCGAACAACAGATATCTGACCCTGAAAGGGGATAACATTGCCGCCACGAATGGTAATGGTGAGGGTTTCCTCGGTCTCAGGAATAAAGTCAACAAAAGCAATACCTTGCTCATTGGTAGTTGCCGTTGCGAAAGTTTCGGCCCCGGTTACACATATTTCGGCATTGTTTACCGGCTGACCAGAGGAGAGGTGAGAAACATTAACCTGCATGTGATTGTTCCCTACATTAATGGTAGCTGGATAATTACAGGTAACAAGCTGAGGCAGGTCTTTCCAGATATGGATACTTGGGTCGCCAAGTATGCAGTAGATTTTATAATGGTACTCTACATACATATCGTTTGGGCCAAAGTTATTGTACATGTAAAGTTTGCCACGCATCATGGCTTCACCGGGAGTATCAAGCCCTTCGCGGAACATGCCGATGTAAATACCGCGGTCTATATAATTATTGTAAGTTGTGTGTGTGTTTGATGTAGGACCGATGAAACAGGCAGCGCCTTTTGGGCTGGTCAGGGTTCCCGATTCAATCCATTCTTCACCAAAACAGTTAGCTCCGGCTGCATCAAACATAGCTACCCCGCATCCAATACTTGTTACAAACGGCATTTTTTGCCCATTTGTCAAACTGGTTACATCAGGTGTTTGAAAACTATAACAACTGGCCGACCATCCTGATGTCCATCCTTCACCGCGATAGTTCAGATAACTTCTTCCATTATTAATAGCAGACGTAACATCATTCAGGTCAACAGAGCATTGTTGACCCGTCCATGGATCGCCATCGCTCATCAATGTATCGACACTTGTAAAGCCACCATCGTTTAACATTACATCGGCTGTAAAACGTTTTGTAATAACCTGTGAATCATAGGCATTGTTTGAACAAACGACTCCTTTCTTAAACCAGGTCGGATCAGAAACATAAGGTAAAGTTTCATACATTTTGAATTTGTTTACCATCACCTTAAGGGTGAAATCAGTTTCATTGGTAAACCTGCCCACCATCATATCCGGAATAAAATCTACACCATCAACGTTAACAAAAAATTCTTCCCACGGGAATGAATAATCAGGATAGGTTGTGATCTTTATGGGAAATTTACCGTCGTCACCCACCATAAGCACATAGGTTGGAGGGTTGTCCCAATTGTGGTAGGCGTCAGAAATGTGGTTTTTAATGGGGGTAGGATTGGTAGAATTGGCTCCGATATCGCTGAATTTTGTCACCTGAATATCAATACCTGACTGGCGTTTCCAATTGGCATACACCTGAAAACTGGCTTCAAAGTTATCGGGCATGATGCATAGCATGACTTCACGCCCTTCTTCAACGCCTCTGTAGTGTAAATTCAGCATTTCGCTGTAATTCAGGATTGTACTACGGTAGATTTTTCCAAACGAAGGGGCAATTTTCCTGGAAGGCGTATTTTTAGGATTTATCACCGGACCTTTGCCATAAATCACCTTAACGGTGACTGATTCAGCAACCTGAAGTTCTTGCTTTGAAGCTATGTACCTTACCGGGAAAACTGAAACCCGGGCAATCCGGAAATCGCGAAAAACAGAAGGAGGATCAATTGTTACAATACTTTCCGGAAATATACCCTTTGAAGTATAGACTTCACTGTTTTCAAATAGTGGATTAGAAGGCTTACCTTCCCAATTGCTCTGTCGGGCAGGGGCTAATTTTATATCCTGAAAGGTATGCATGGCTCCAGTTTCCAGCACTTCAACTGACAGGCCTGCATGATCGGGCACAGCCAGAATGTTTGCCAGATAGGGTAACTCCGGATTGCCTTTTTCTGAAATAAAGGTCTCTGTCAATAAGTCAATCGTCTGGTATGTTTTACCTTCCGGATTAATATTCTTCATATCAAATCCGGTCAGTTCAATTTTAAATACCGTACTATTGTCATCGCTTTTTAAAACAGTAACCTTTGGTGGGGTAACACCGGTTCTATCCTTGCTTATAGGAACCCATTCAGCCATCAATTGCACAGGCAATATTGCTGAAATCATCAGCATGTAAAAAAGTCTTTTGGCCATAAAATGAAAGTGTTAAATATGACAATCAGTTTGATGCGGAAATCCTGCACCAAATGTATAATTTTTTTAAGCAAGCTGATTAATTATTAACAATAAAAAACTGAAAGGTTGCCCTGACTTCTGTATATTTATTTTCCTTTTCGGGAAGGGATTCTAAACCTTTGTTGGTTCTTTTTTCTCAGGTGTGATAAATTCTGATTACTAAATCCTGAATAGTGTAAAAAGAAATTTGTTCGCCCGCTGATGAAATCAGATATGCGAACCTTTTTCAGGGATAATAGGAAGGTGAATACATGACTCCATCCGTCTTCCAATCGAAAGACAGAATTTTTAGAAATGCGAATCAGTTTAGCATTGTAACTTTTACCTTACCACTACAAGTTTTACTGCCGGACTTTCAATGCCGTTCAGACTTAGCCGGGCAAAATAGATTCCACCCGCTACTCCGGCAGCGTTCCATTTCACAGAAGTCTGATCACGACAGATGGTTTCGGTATAAACCCTTTGTCCCTGAAGATTGCAGATGGTGATTTCTGAAGTTCCATTGGCAGGAGGGAAAGAGAGGGTAGTCGCATCTGTAGCTGGGTTCGGATAAATTGAAAGCGGTCTTTTTGCCAGAGTTCCGCCTTCAATGCCCAGGTCGGCAGGTAATAAAAATTTAATGGCAACCGGTCGGTGATCCGATACATGATTGTCATATTCATTCCAGCCACCCGAAAGGTACTCGTCAATTCTCAAAACCTGAATTTCGGAGCCTTCATTTTCAAAAGCGGGGAAAAGTTCGTTGGTTATGATAATGTGGTCAAGGTGTGATGGCCAGGTAGGATAGGACTATCCGGCACTGCTTCCCATGGCTATTTCCATATCGGTAAACAGATAATTTTCAGTATCATTGATGATATTCTGAAACACGTTATCAGAAACATTATCGGTAATCTCATCGTTCATATCTCCTACAACAATTACCCGCTTATCCGTTAGTTCCGCATCAATATATTGCCTCAGCAGGTTGCAGGCCTGGTAACGCCGGGATTCCTCATCATTCAGATTGCCGGTATCGAGCACGCCATCTCCGCAGCATTTTAGATGATTGTTGATGACGAAAAAATCATTACCCTTATAGCTAAAATCAATCACCAGGGGTGTCCGGGGGAACGGGCTGGAATAGGCAGAAGAAGTGTAGATTTCATAAATCTGATTGATTTCTACAACATCAGATTTGTAGATGTAAGCGAGATTGAGATAATTTCCCGAACCAATGTATCCGGAATAACCAACAAGGTTCTGCAATAGCTGGTTGAAAAGCGTTCGGTCGTCAATCTCCTGGAGTGCTATCACGTCAACATCAAGTGCAGTAATAATATCGGTAATATAATCAACGGTAACCTGACCATCTTTGGGAAACTGCTCTAAATTCCAGGTCATGACTTCAAGGGTTGAGTCAGTGCCAAAAGAAAGATTGCCAATAATCTGAGACCTTAGGGAGAGGCCTGTGATCAGAAGAATTAGGGTAATGAAGGACCGTGTAATTTTATGCATAAGGGAAAAAGTTACTGGGGAAGTCCTGCGTTGATTCCCATTTGGGAAAATCAGGACGACAAAAGTATGTTATTTTGGACTGGCAGATGATCCTTTGTTTAAATCGTCAGCGATTCAGCGAGTATTATTTTTTAGGTTCAAGTCGCATTGCTGGTTTTCTCAAGACAAAGCGGTAGCTATTGGCTTAAGATTTCGCCAAAGGACATTGCACAACTGGTTAATTTTTCTGTTTGACCTCCTTCTGATTCATCCATGGTTGCTCCAGTTTCGGGAATGGGGGCATTTCCTCGACGGTTTTCACACCGTGAACTATACCATTAGCCAGGTTGGTAGGGCGTTTGGAGGTTATCTTCACATTGAAAAATAGTTAGGTAAGCCAACATTTTCTTCCAAAGGTCTACTATTGTTTGTTTGGAATGTTCCTTCAAAATATCAACTATCTGATTACAACGTTCTACAAGTTGGTTGATCATGTGTGCTATTTGCATCAGATGATAATAGTTCTGCATGGCAATGAACGATTTACGGGAGAACTTATGCTCCAACGCGTAACCAAGGTTTTTCTGCGAGTTAAAGCCTTCATTTTCAATTTTCCATCTTAACCGGCCACAATCAGCTGTTTCTGCGACATTTTGTAAGTTTTGATCTACATTGGTAATGTATCCGAACTTTTGGATGGATATTTCTGTGCCCTTTATATTGACAATGGTTTCTGTACACTCTACCCACGAAAAGTACCGCCCCTTGTATTCAAGGTCATTAAGGAACGCGTATTCAAGATTTGTCCTTTTAGTTCTGTCTGCCCTGCAAACATTCCTCTTGCTGGAAGTTGCCCTTAACAGGCCAACTTCCGTTTGGAAAGTTTTCAAGTTCCCGTCTTTTAGCGTGATGATGAATTTCCAATCATTTTTAGCGCAAATATCAAATACAGTGTTATTGGGGTAGAGCCCGTCTGC
>JBBQBC010000112.1:0-12589 GCA_038317155.1 Bacteroidales bacterium | reverse complement strand
TCTGTACAAACCGCTTTTTACGAGGGTGAAGGTGAATGCATTTGTGAAATAGAAACAAACAGTTTAAAGAAATTGCATATTTTCTCGAACCATTTTGAAGCCGACGGAATTATTTTTGAAGAGCCTACCGTAAACCTTTTTACTTTCAACAACCCTTATGGCGCCTGTAAAACATGCGAAGGTTTCGGAAGCATCATCGGGATAGACGAGGACCTTGTTATTCCGAACAAGAGTCTTTCGGTTTACGAAGAAGCTGTTGCCTGCTGGAAAGGTGAGAAACTGAGTGAATGGAAGGACGAACTGGTTAATAGTGCCTACAAATTTGGCTTCCCGGTTCATAAACCATGGTTTGAACTCACGCCCGAGCAGAAGAAACTGGTTTGGGATGGCAATAAATATTTTGGTGGAATAAAAGCATTTTTTAAGTTTGTTGAAGAACAGACCTACAAAATACAGTATCGCGTGATATTATCGCGTTACCGTGGTAAAACAATTTGCCCCGATTGCAGTGGTACCAGGTTAAGAAACGATGCCAATTATGTAAAAATCGGCGGTTTGTCGGTGAGCGAACTGGTATTAAAACCAGTGGATGAAACATTGGAATTTTTCAATAATCTTAAACTGGATAACCACGATCAGACAGTCGCGAAAAGACTATTAATTGAAATAACAAACCGGCTAAAATTCCTTTTCGATGTCGGGCTTGGCTACCTCAACCTCAACCGGCTTTCCTCCTCGCTTTCTGGAGGTGAATCGCAGCGCATAAATCTTGCCACCTCCCTGGGAAGCAGCCTGGTAGGGTCAATGTATATACTCGATGAGCCGAGTATCGGGCTGCATCCCCGTGATACCCACCGGTTGATTGACGTCCTTCAGGCCCTCAAGAAACTGGGCAATTCCGTTTTAGTGGTTGAACACGATGAAGAGATTATGCGCGCTTCCGATCACATTATTGATATTGGCCCCCAGGCCGGTGAGAATGGTGGTGAAATCATGTTTGAAGGCACCTTTAATGAACTTACCTGCGACACTGATAGCCTTACAGCCGGCTATCTTACCAACAGGTTGCGGATAGAAGTGCCTAATGTCCGACGGAAATGGAGGGATTCGATCGAACTATCGGGTGTAAGGGAAAATAACCTGAAAGGTATAAATGTCAGGTTTCCGCTGAATGTGCTTGTAGCAGTTACCGGGGTCAGCGGATCAGGAAAAACTTCGTTGGTAAAAAGGGTACTTTATCCAACCCTCAAGAAAATATACGGTGGCTATGGAGAACGCACCGGCCGATACGATAAACTATCAGGCGATTTCATCAGGATTTCAGAAGTCGAAATGGTTGACCAGAATCCCATAGGGCGATCAACCCGTTCCAATCCCGCTACTTATGTGAAAGCCTACGACGACATCAGGGCGTTGTTTGCCGATCAGACTCTCGCAAAAACAAGGGGATACAAACCTGGTTACTTCTCGTTTAATGTTGAAGGGGGCCGCTGTGAAGAATGTGAAGGAGAAGGAGTTGTGCAGATAGGGATGCAGTTTATGGCCGATATCCATCTTACCTGTGAAAGCTGTAAAGGCAGACGCTTCAAAGAGGAGGTACTGGATGTTACCTATAATGGAAAAAATATTGCGGATATCCTTGATCTGACTATTGATCAGGCAATTGCATTTTTCAGCATGAACTCAAAGGGAAGCAACACCGAAGCCAGAATTGCTGCAAAACTTCAACCACTTGCCGACACAGGTCTGGGATACCTTCGAATGGGACAGTCTTCTGATACCCTGAGCGGTGGCGAGGCGCAACGGATTAAACTGGCAAGTTTCCTGGTAAAGGGCTCAGCCGAAAAACCCACCCTTTTTATTTTTGACGAACCCACCACCGGGCTCCACTTCCATGACATCAATAAATTGCTTGGATCATTCAATGCACTTATTGCTAAAGGGCATAGCATCATTGTCATTGAGCACAACATGGATGTTATAAAGTGCTCCGACTGGGTGATTGATCTGGGTCCCGAAGGTGGTAATGAAGGTGGAATGATTGTATTTGAAGGCACTCCCGAGGATCTTGCCAAACAGAAAAACTCATATACAGGAAAGTATCTTAAAGAAAAATTAAACCTATAAACTTAAAGTTGGGGACTAATTTTTCTGGTGAGTTGATTATGTTTGAGATCGGGATGGAATGTTGGAATGATGGAACTGAGGAACAATGGAACATTGTAACCTTGTACTTCTGTAATTCTGAAACACTGAAACCCTGGGCTTCGATACATTTTGCGAATTAAAAGTTCGTCAGTAAACACATTTATATCGCAAAACACTCAGCCACCTGATTCTGAAATTCTGAAATTCTGAAACCCTGGGCTTCGATACATTTTGCGAATTAAAAGTTCGTCATTAAACACAATTATATCGCAAAACACTCAGCCACCTGATTCTGAAACTCTGTAACACTGAAACCTTGTAACCCTTGAACCCTTGAACCCTTGAACTTTTGAACTTTTGAACCCTTAAACTTTTGAACCCTTGAACCTTTGAACTTTTTGAACCCTTGAACTTTTGAACTATTGATCCTCTGAACCTTTGGATGTCACTTTTTACTTATTAAGCTTCGACTTCGCTCAACTCATCGCTTTAGACTTATTGCTTTTCTTTGCCAACTGCCAACTGTATATTGCCAACTATAACCATTGAACTTTTGAACCCTTGAACCCTTGAACCCTTGAACTTTTTGATTCCTGTAACCCTGAAACTTTCAAAATGAAAATACTAATCCTCAAACACATACACGACGAACCTGCTGGCCATGCAGAACAATGGGCCATTGAAAGAGGGTACGCTTTCAGCTACCATTACTGGGATAATAACAATATCTTAACCGAACTTCCCGAATTTGACCTGCTGATTATAATGGGAGGCCTAATGGGCGCTTATGAAGAGGAAATACACCCCTGGCTGGTAATAGAGAAAAAATTGATCCGCGAAGCAATTGATCATGAAAAGAAGGTTCTTGGTATTTGCCTCGGTGCACAATTGATCGCATCTGCATTGGGTGCAAGGGTTTATCTGAATGATCACACTGAAATAGGTTTTCATCCGGTAAAGCCGGTTCAGTTAAACAAATCGGCTCTGTCGGAAAACGAAGAAGACCTTAGATTTTTCCAATGGCATGGCGATACATTCGATTTACCTGATGGTGCCTGCCTTATAGCCACATCTGATCAGGTCAGGAATCAGGCATTTTCTTATGGAAATAATGTCACGGCATTGCAGTTTCACCCGGAAATGGATGTTAACATTATTGAAGGGTTATTGAAAAAATCCTATCCTTCGCAGGCGCCTTCCCCATGGAAACAAAGTCCTGACTCGATTCGGGAACAACTCAGATTTGTTGACAGCGGACGGAAAATGCTTTTCAAATTACTTGACGAATTAGTTTCCTCAACCTGAGCGCTTATTTTGGCTGTTAGTCCGCATCTTATCTTCTGATGTGGACATTCTATTGTTGAAAAAGAAATCAAATCAGCATATTACTATATTTCAGTATAGCATGCAACTTAATTACAATAAACAGGAATAGGGTGCGCGTCAGAAAATAAGACGCGCACCTACATAAGTTAAATCAACCATAAATATATAAAAATATAACCTTTAAATACTATAATGGATGTTACATTTTCCGCGAAAAGATATTAAATAGATGCACGCTGCCAATATTGCAGAAATATTGTGCATTGCTTTGCTCAACAAGTTGATTTTTTACTAATTTAGTACTCTCAAAATCGCATAAAAGCGTAAAAAGTCTGGTTTATTACAATCTATATCTATGGAAAACAATCTGCCACAGGATGAATCCGGGAAAACACTCCAACAACTAATCAATGAAAATCAAGCACTTAAAGAGACTGTATTACGACTCAACTATCTGAGTGCCCAGGAAGAAGTTCTGGTAAGAGCCAAGGAAGATGCTGAGCGTGAAAATCGGATGAAGTCCGATTTTTTGGCAATGATGAGTCATGAAATCCGGACACCTATGAATGGTGTTATCGGGATGACAAGCCTTCTGCTGGATACCAGCCTTACAGTTGAACAAAAAAATTATGTAGAAACCCTTCGTTTAAGTTCCGATAACCTGATGACCATCATCAATGATATTCTGGACTTTTCGAAGATCGAATCCGGTAAAATGACGCTGGAGGAGGCTCCGTTTGAGCTTCGGAACTGCATTGAAGACGCATTGGACATTTTCGCCCAGAAAGCAATTGAAAAAGGCCTCGATCTGCTTTACCTTATTCAACCGGATGTATCGCCTTTCCTTATCGGAGACATAACCCGCCTGCGACAGATTCTGATTAACCTTATCAACAATGCAATAAAATTTACAGAAGAGGGCGAAATTTTTATTTCTATTGAAAAAGTAAGCGAAACCGAAGGTTCGCAGGAACTTCAGTTTTCAGTCAGAGACAGTGGAATTGGAATTTCAAAGGATAAAATCGATATCCTGTTTGAAGCATTTACCCAAGCCGATAGCTCTACTACCCGCCGATATGGTGGCACGGGCCTTGGACTGGCTATTGCCAAGCATCTGGTTGAATTAATGGGTGGCCGCATCTGGGTTGAAAGTACCCTGGGCAAAGGTTCATCCTTCAATTTTACCATTCAACTCCGCACCTCTGGAATCGGTAAGACAAAACTGTATGTCCGTGGCCAAATTCCCGAACTTAAAAACAGCCGGGTTTTAATAGTTGATGATAACGAAACCAACAGGCATATCTTCACGCTCCAATTCGAGTCGTGGGGCATGATCCCCATTACTGCGAAGTCGGGCCCTGAAGCACTGGCAATTATCGAAGAAGACGATGAACCATTCGATCTGGCTGTCATTGATATGCAGATGCCCACTATGGACGGACTGGAACTTGGGGGAGCCATTAAAGCACTTCCATTCAAAGGCGACGTTCCTATGATCATGCTGACTTCATTGGGTAAATTAAGCAAACTACCCGCTGAAATATTCGATTCACAGCTTTCAAAACCAATCAAACTTGCTGAACTTTTCGAAGAAGTTTTAAGGGTTATTGCAGAGTCACGCAGCAAGCGCAGCAACCTGGCCGACCACAACATTGATAAAAATCTTTCGTCGAAACTGCCCATGCGTATCCTGTTGGCCGAAGATAATATCACTAACCAGGACCTGGTAATCACCCTATTAAGTAAAATGGGTTATAAGATTGATGCTGTGGAGAACGGACGCAAAGTGCTGGAGATGATGGATCGAAAAAAATATGACATCATTCTTATGGATATCCAGATGCCGGTAATGAACGGTATGGAAGCCACCAAGATTATCTGCGAAAAATTTCCGGAACACGAAAGACCTAAAATAATTGCCATCACCGCCAACGCAATGCCGGGCGACCGCGAGCGCTACCTGAATGCCGGAATGGTTGATTACCTGCCCAAACCCATTAAGTTTAAGGATGTGCAGTCGGTACTTATCAAATGGGGTAAGAAAAAATAGGAATAACTCATTTTTAATTGCAAAAGCCCGGGACACCGGGCTTTTTTAATTGTTCTGAAACAAGAGCCTCATACAAGGTTTAAGTTTAAATGGGCCTGATAGAAAACTCAGTCCCTCTGTTGTTATTTATTGTTTTGAATTAAGCGATTAGTAAATATGAAACTTTAATGGCAGTCATTCAATAAGGTTAAAAGATGCAATAAGGTTTGGAGGTGTGTTGGTTGGTTCTTGTTACTGAGGTTTTAAGAATGTAAAAGCCTGCCTGTATGCCACAGGCAGAAAGGGTTAATTCTGGAAACCCGGGACGTGACCTTCATATTGAAGTCATACTTCTAAGTATATGACAAGGGGACAAGGAGACTGAGAGAATGGGAGACTCTTAGACTCAGAGACGAAGAGACTCCGAGTCTAAAAGAATAGGTGACGGATAGATTAGGGAACTGAGGCCCCTGTGCCTTGTGCCCTGTGCTCTGCGCTCATCGCCCTGTGCCCTGTGCCCTGTGCTCTTTGCTCTGCGCCCTGTGCTCTGCGCCCTGTGCTCCGCGCCCTGAGCCTAAATTACCTTATTATTTTTTTATTAACCTGAGTAACCCAACTGCTTAACCCTCTGTTTTTAACCTTATTTTTTCTTTTAACCTTATTCCTGCAATTGTTCAAAGCTGATGGTTACCGGGAGTAAATTTCACCCCGCCTGGGTAATGATAAATCGCAAAAAGGTTCCAACGAAATTCCCATATTTTGTAAAGTTTGGTGTTTTAATGATTTGGTGGTAAGTAGTTTTATATTTTTAACCCGGCAACAGTAATATTAAACAAGAATAACAAACAAATTAATCATTGTTAACAATTTCAATTCCAGTTCGTTGACATTGATCGAAATATAAGAGTGTTGTATTATTCAACAGTGTATATTTATTATACAATCCATCTATATTCACTGATTATTAATTAGTTACAAAGTATTTAACTTTTAAGTGTTTAATTATTCAACACTTCTGATATATATTTTTTATACAAGTAGTTTATATATTGCTTATTATCTGAATGTTACGACAATAAATATTTTTGGCACTGTAATTGAAATGGGTGTTCTGGATTTAAGATTAATACAATGCCAGTTTAAAAATCAGACTTTGAAACAATTTTAAAGCACAATACCATGAAAAACATCCCATTTCTAATCATCGGATTATCGCTGTTATTTTTCAGTAACAACGCCTCCTGTAGTGCTATCGGCGAGAACGGGTCAGGAGTAAAGCCCGCAACTGGTGCACAAAACACATTGAACATAATGTGTTCACCGGAATTATACACCCTATCCACAAATTGGGCCGCTGAATACAGAAAGATATACCCTGAAATTAAAATCGCCATTAATATCGCTGGCGAAAACCAGGTGATAGCAGGGAACAATCTTGGTTTCTTTTCCGATGAAACTTCTGCAACACTTAATAATGAGTCAATATGGAAGATGGTTATCGGGCGCGATGCCATTGTACCTGTTGTTAATGCAAAGAATCCATTGATGAATGAACTTAACCGCAAGGGCATTACGAATGCAGCGTTTGCAAAACTTATAACCGATCCACAAAACCGGCAGTGGGGAGCCCTGATTGAAAACGGACAAAATGTGCCTGTTCATTTCTATATTCTTAACAACGATGCCGTAATAAAAAGTGTGCAGAAATTTACCGGAGTAATTGAGGAAGGAGCCATCAACAACATTGCTTTATCAGCCAATGAACTGATTTCAGCAATACAAAATGATATCTACGCCATTGGATTTTGCAGGTTGACAGATGTCAGAAAAGCAACTTCGAACGAATTAATTGACAATATTCAACTGTTACCGATTGATAAGAACGGCAATGGCCGGATGGACAATTTTGAGAAAATTTATGGCAACCTGAATAACTTCACCCGTGGAGTATGGTTGGGCAAATATCCACACACTTTGCAGTCAGGCATTTATGTTACGGCATCGACAATACCTACAGACAAGAATGAAATGGCATTTTTAACCTGGGTATTAAATGAGGGACAGCAATATTTAAATATAAACGGATATACTGAACTCTCCAGCAACGAAAGTGAATCGAATATTTCTGCACTGATAGGTTCTGACCTTGTTTTAGTTCAGCCAGAAGAATCATCTGCGGCCAGATACTGGTTTCCGGTTCTGATGGCTGTCCTTTTCACTTTGGTAGTTATCTCATTGGCATTCCGCATGCTGAGAAAGAAAAAACCAGCATATTCTGATGCAAATATCCATATCACCTCTGTGTTAAACGAAAACACAATTGAAGCACCAGGAGGCTTGTATTTCGACAAGACCCACACATGGGCTTTTATGGAAAAAGATGGAATTGTAAGAGTTGGCATTGATGATTTTCTGCAGCATATAACCGGAAAACTTACTGGAATAAGAATGAAATCCGCTGGTGAGAGGATAAGCAAGGGTGAGAAGATTATAACTGTGGTCAGAGATGGGAAACAATTGAATATCTATGCACCGGTTTCAGGAAAAATTATGGAACAAAATCAGGCCCTGATTTCCGATCCGTCAAAAATAAATTCTTCGCCATACGCAGATGGATGGGTATATAAGATTGAGCCAAAAAACTGGTTAAGGGAGATTCAATTCCTCTTTATGGCTGAAAAATACAAGGAATGGCTGAGTGATGAATTTACAAGGCTTAAAGATTTCTTCGCTGCTTCGGTAAAAACAAATTCCACCGTTTATGCTCATATAATCCTTCAGGACGGAGGTGAACTCACCGATAACGTGCTGGCTGATATGGAACCCGAAGTCTGGGAAGACTTTCAGACAAACTTTATAAATACATCCTTATAGTTGGCTTTTAAAGCCTTTCTTATAACTCTTAAATTCAGAATATGAGTATAGATAGGAGAAGTTTTTTAAAAACGATCGGAGTTGCCGGACTTACTCTTGCAGTAGGAAATGGATTTGGAAAAGAAAATCAACCAGGAGATGAAACTGAGTTTCAGGCATTGCTGTATGATGCAACGATGTGCGTTGGATGCAGGGGTTGCGAAAAGGCCTGCGCGAAAGCACACGGACTGCCTGAACCTCAGGATGAACTGAAAGCAGGTGTGCTCAGAAAGACCAGCGAAAAGAGGCGCAATGTCATCAATAAGTATGACACATCCGTAGGAGAAGTGCACATAAGGACCCAATGTATGCATTGCAACGAGCCGGCCTGCGCTGCGGCTTGCCTCACGCAAGCCATGTATAAGACAAAGGAAGGACCTGTGATCTGGCGTGAAGATAAATGCATGGGGTGTCGCTATTGTATGGTCTCCTGTCCGTTTGATATCCCCAAATTCGAATACCACAGTGCGAATCCAAGGATTATTAAATGCGACATGTGTTACGAGAGGATCAAAGAAGGCCGGATTCCGGCATGTGCCGAAGCCTGCGGTGACGCTTTGATTTTTGGCACACGCAGGGAGTTGCTGGCTGAAGCAAGAAAAAGAATCGTTGAAAACCCTAAAGATTACATCGATCATATTTATGGTGAAATTGAGGCTGGAGGAACCGGGGTTCTTTACCTTTCACCTGCTTCGTTCAGTGAAGTTGGATTTAATACAAAGCTTCAGAATACATCTTATCCCGAGCTTTCTAAAGGATTCCTGTTCAGTGTTCCATCTGTTTTTGTCCTTTTACCGGTTTTATTACTGGGAATACATGAAGCTACGAAAAGTACCCCTCCTAAAAAAGCAGAAGAAAATGAATAATAAAGCAACTGCATTAGCAAAAGATAATGATGGCAGACCTCTCTGGCAATTCTTTTTTCAGGAATTAAAGCCAAGGGGTAAATGGCTAACTCCCTTTAATATTATTTCCATTCCGATTATGTTATTGGGATTAATTTTGATTGTGATCCGTTTTTGGAAAGGAATCGGTGCTATTACAAATTTAACCCAGGAAATACCCTGGGGGTTGTGGATAGGGTTTGATGTGGTAACCGGAGTTGCCTTCGCAGGGGGTGCCTATGTGCTCACCTTTATGGTTTACATCCTGAAGATGGATAAATATCATTCCATTGTCAGGATCACCGTTTTGAATGGGTTCCTTGCCTATGTCTTTTATGCAGGGGCACTGCTTCTTGACCTGGGCCGTCCATGGAATGTAATTAACCCGATTATCGGCAACAGTTTTGGCACCAGCTCGGTACTTTTTCTGGTTGCATGGCATTTTATGCTTTATATGATTGCTGAGCTGATCGAATTTTCGCCAGCCATTGCCGAATGGCTCGGAGCGCGCAGGGCCAGAAAAATTCTGTCAGCCATGACCATTGGTGCTGTTATCTTCGGCATCACCCTGTCCACCCTTCACCAGTCTGGCTTGGGCGCACTCTACCTGATGGCAAAAGACAAAATTCACCCGCTGTGGTATTCTGAATTTATTCCCATCCTGTTCCTGGTATCCAGCATTTTTGCCGGGCTCTCCATGGTTATTTTTGAGGGATCAATCAGTCACAAGGTCTTTTTCAACCAGATCAGTGAAAAAAATAACAAGGCACAGAATGGCATTCTCAGGGGCTTATCGAAGATTTGTGCCGGGGCAATGTTCGCATATTTCTTTTTACAGTTGCTGGTATTTATTCATAATAAAAACTGGAATCTGCTGAATACGCCGATGGGTTACTGGTATTTAACAGAAATGATCGGATTTGTGCTGATTCCGATGATGATGTTCATTTACAGTTATCGTAACAGCAATATTTTCATGGTCAGGCTTGCCGCGATAATTACCATGATCGGAATTATCATCAACAGGCTTAACGTAACAGTGATTGGTTTCAGGTGGGACGCTCCAACGCATTATCTACCTTCCTGGATGGAAATTGTTGTAACACTGGCCGTTATTTTCACTGAAATCTGGATATTCAGGTGGGTTATCAATCGCATGCCGGTATTGAGAGAATCACCCTCATGGGTCGGTGAAGAAAAATAAAACAGTTGTCATAAACACTTATGACGACATAAAAAATCAAATAAAATGGACGGATTTACCTATAACAACATTTTTGAAACAAAAGGAATCGAATATCTGGCAATTATCATATTCTTTGCCATACTCATCCCCTTTTGGTTTATTCTGAACAAACAGAAAAAATTAACGAAACAAATCCAAAAAACATTGGGCATTCTCACAGCCAATGTATTAAAAATTCCGCAAGGCTTGTTTTACAGCAAAAATCACACCTGGACACACCTCGAAAAGTCGGGAATTGCCAAAGTCGGACTTGATGATTTACTCTTACACTTAACCGGCGAAGTAAAATTCAGCAATCTTAAAAAACCGGGAGCAAGTGTGAGAAAAGGAGAATTAATTGCGGAATTGAATCATGCAGACAAACTACTGAAAGTGTACTCGCCAATTTCCGGTGAAATCATCGTAACCAATACTTTACTAAACAGTGAACCGGGAATAGTAAATGAAGACCCTTATATCAAAGGCTGGATATACAAGGTGAGACCTTTTAACTGGGTGGCTGAAACAAATTCATACTATCTGGCTGCAGATGCAACGGACTGGTCAGTAAAGGAACTCGAAAGATTCAAGGATTTTCTGTCGGAATCAATCGGAAAATATTCTTCAGACCCTGCCAGGGTTATCCTTCAGGATGGTGGTGAATTGCGCGATCAACCGCTTTCAGAACTTCCGGATGAAGTGTGGCAGGATTTTCAACTGAATTTTCTTGGCAGTAAAGATTGAAAATGGCTCTGATTCTTCACTGTATGAAACTTAAATGATTTAAGTATGTAAACTATTGTTATTCTGAATAATAGATACTTAATCAGTGTATTATCGTAAGTGCTGTCACAATTAAAACGATGTTTTAAATACATCGTTTTTTTTATTAAATTACTCAGGTGAACTTCATCGGGTAATTTAGTTCGTTTTTCTGTTATTTATCCCGGTATTCTTTCATTTTTTTGAAAATATAGACATAACTTAGCATTCGATTAATGAATTAAAAAAGAAGCTATGACATGGATAAAAAGGTTGCTTAACAAAAGGAACAAGAGAATCCCTCTTATACACGGGTACGTCAGATTCCGTTCTTCAATCTATGGCCGGGTAATCATCATCATCACTATTTCATCGTTTTTTCTGTTTGTTTCTTTCGGAATCATATTCAGGTCAGTCAATGAGGAATATATGAAATCGGTTATGCGTGAAAACGGTAATAACATCGGATTCCTTGTTGAAGGGGCGATATATCGTTCAATGCTCGAAAACGACCGGACATCACTGCAAAGTACACTCGATGTCATTAACACTATGTCGGGCATCGAAGATGTTAACATGTATGACAATGATAATAACCTCGTTTATTCATCTTTTTCAGCGGATTCTGTCAAGCACAGCGACCCCGATTGCAAGAGCTGCCACTCCGATTTCCCTGCCATGTTTTCTTTATATGAGAAATCATACAAAATTCTTGATGTAAACAGTGCGTGCAGTATGAATCATAATGACAGTGAGAACAGGTATCTGTTAATCAAGTCGCCGGTTCTAAACAGCCGTTCCTGTTATGAAAGTTCCTGTCATGCACATAGTCAGCAGGAAAAGGTACTGGGGTCACTGTTGATTAAAATGCCGCTCAAAGGCCTTGACGATGCACTTCAAAAATCAACCACCGACTACTTTTTAATGGCTGCCTTAATGACTACTTTAATTGTACTGTTTTTAATATTTTTCACCCGAAAACAGATAAAAAATCCGTTAAATGAGTTAATAAAAGCGAGTATTTCGGTTTCCAAAGGCGATAAAAACACCCGATTGAAGATAAGACCTCATCAACTATCAGACATGAGGATGGTTTCGGTGGCATTTAACAATATGCTTGACAATCTGCAGACTGCAACCAATGAACTTCAGAACTGGTCTCAACAACTTGAGTATAAGGTTCAGAAAAAGTCGGAAGAATTGGGACAGGCGCACAATGAACTCATGAATATTGAGAGAATCGCCTCACTCGGTAAATTATCGTTATCGGTTGCCCATGAGATCAACAATCCATTATCGGGA
>JBBQBC010000111.1:0-12596 GCA_038317155.1 Bacteroidales bacterium | reverse complement strand
GATTGTCATATTAAAAAAAAAGCCCGGGAGCTCCGGGCTTTTTTTAAACTATTTATTACGGCCCTGCTGTTTGGACATATCTTCCAGTTTCTTCTGAAAGTTAGACTTCTTTACCGGTTTCTTTTTGTTTTCCTGAATCTGCGCATGAAGCTTATCTTCATTCACAAAACGGCGGATAAAGAACATTTGTGCAAAGGTGAGTAGGTTGGCCAGCAGATAGTAATAGCTGAGGCCCGATGAGTAGCTGTTGAAGAACCCAAGGAACATGATTGGCATCAGGTACATCATGGTCTTCATGCCGGGCATCTGATTACCGGTTGACATCATGTCGTTGTTGATCTTGGTATAGATGATCGTTGAAATGGTCATCAGCAAGGTAAACAGACTCACGTGGTCCCCGTAAAAAGGAATTGTAAAAGGCAGATTGTAGATGGAATCATAACTCGACAAATCGGTCGCCCAGAGGAAACTTTGTTGCCTGAGTTCAATTGAGGCGGGGAAAAACCTGAACATGGCCAGCAAAATCGGGAATTGCAAGAGCATGGGCACGCAGCCGGCCATTGGGTTTACCCCTGCCTTTTTGTAAAGTCCCATCGTTGCCTGTTGCTTTTTCATTGCATCTTCCTTTTTAGGGAACTTTGCAGTGATCTCATCAATTTCCGGCTTCAGCAGGCGCATTTTGGCCGACGAGAGGTACGTTTTATAGGCAATCGGCAATAATATGATCTTCAGCAGAATGGTCAGAATAAGAATAATGATACCATAGTTGAGATTGAACCCTTCGAGAAAGTTAAACACCGGAAGTACAGCAAAACGGTTGATCCATTGCATCAGGAAGAAACTCCATCCTAAAGGAATCTGCTTCTCGAGATCAAGCTTGTATTTGCGCATTATATTGTACTTGTTGGGCCCGAAGTAAAACAACATATCCAATTGCTTGTCGGTCTCCGGGTTATAAGCAAGCGAGAGTGTGGCCTCCATGTAATCGAGGTAATGCTGTTCCTTTTCAGGCTCACGCGTCTTTTTCATCCTGGCATTCTGAAACATATCTTTCGCGATAAGCGTAGTAGAAAAGAACTGCTGTTTGAAAGAAACCCATTTTACCCTGGTATTGATAATCTGCTCATCATCCTTACGTTCATTCAGATAATCAACTTCCTCGTCGGCATGCCGGAAATGAATAGTCGTATTTAGTCGCTCGTTTGCCAGACTTTTCTCCATTCGGGGTACACGCACTTTCCAGTCAATATTCATCTCCTTGGTATTCATGGCGATGTATTTCTCCATTCCAACAAAATTCACTGTATAGCCAATCATAAAATCATTAGCCCTGACTGTATAAACATATTCGATGTAGGAAGATGGATTCACAACCGAATCGGACAACCCGGCATACAGTCGCATGGCAAACTTCACTGAATCGGTGCCGGTAATTTTAATCTCCTTCTTACCATCGAAACGCTTGTCGGGCCAGGCGGGTTGGAAGTAAAGTCCGTTGGTATTTACTGCTCTGACATCGGTAAAAAAAGCAAGGTTAAATTCCGAAGAATCAGGGGTAAACAGGATAAGAGGTTTGCCATCAAAAGTTTTATAACCCAGCAGTTGAACCTGACTGATACGCCCGCCCTTACTGCTTATGGTAAGTTTTAGCTTGTTAGATTCAACAATATAGTCCTGATCGGTTCCTGTTCCGGAAGCAGCAAAAGGTCCCAGTTCATCTTTTCTTCCGGCTGCTTGTGCTGAATCTGTTTTTGCAACTGTTGCATTTGCTGTTGATGCATCCTGACTGAGTTCAGGCTGAGCTGTAACCGCGGACTTTACAGTGTCATTTGCAAGCTGTCTGGCGACAGCTATTGAATCCTGGGCACGCTTTTGTGCAGCCAACTGCTCTTTTGAGGGCGACATATACATTGTATAGCCTATCATCAGCCCGAAAATTAGCAGTATGCCTATGATTGAATTTTTATTCATGAAAAGTAATTAGTAATAGATTAATTCCGAATTAAGCGGCAAAAATAAGCAAAAGCAGTCAATAGATAAGCCCGACTTTTTCCCAAAATGAAATATACCCGATAATTGCGAAAATTATCGGGCAACCCAAACTTGAAGGGTACAGAAATAATAAACCGGTGAAAATTATTGTTTGCTGTAAGTGATGGCAGCTTTTACAAAGTTGACAAACAATGGGTGCGGGCTGGCTACTGTGCTTTTATACTCAGGGTGAAACTGTATCCCAATAAACCATGGATGGTCCTTTAATTCAACCATTTCTACAAGATTGTCCTTGGTATTTATTCCGGATGCAATCATACCGGCCTGCTGGTATTGGTCAAGATACTTGTTATTAAATTCATAACGATGCCGGTGACGTTCACTTATGTTTTCAGTTCCATAAACTTCAAAAGCCAGTGTATTTTTACTGATTGTGCAAGGAAAAGCACCCAGCCTCATAGTTCCGCCCTTTTTACAGACTGTTTTCTGATCCTCCATTAAATCTATCACAGGATTTGTAGTTTCAGGCTCCATTTCAGTTGAGTGTGCATCTTTTAGTCCGAGCACGTTGCGGCCGAACTCGATCACAGCACATTGCATACCAAGGCATATTCCCAAAAATGGTATCCTGTTTTCCCTGGCATACCTGATGGCTTCAATTTTCCCTTCAACGCCGCGGATCCCAAAACCCGGGGCAACGAGAATACCATCAAGTCCTTTGAGCATTTCAGCTACTGTTTCGCTGTTAATCGATTCCGAATGCAATGGCTTTACAATAACCTTACACTGATTGGTAGCCCCGGCATGTACAAACGACTCATTGATAGATTTATAGGCATCTTTAAGTTCAACATACTTGCCAACGAGCCCGATTACTACCTGCTTGTCTGGATGCTTCAACCTGTAGAGAAACTCCTCCCATTTTGTCAATTCCGGTGGGTGTCCCAGAGGCATTCTCATTTTTTCGAGTACCTCAAGATCAAGTTTCTCGTCGAGCATGAGCAGAGGTACATCGTAAATCGACTCAGCATCAATGGATTCAATCACTGCAGTCGGATTTACGTTACAGAACAAAGCAATTTTATTCCGGAGGTTTTCATTCAGGTGCTTTTCGGTCCGGCAAACTATTATATCCGGTTGAACTCCCTGTTCGAGCAATGCTTTGACGGAATGTTGGGTGGGTTTTGTTTTCAGTTCACCTGCTGCAGCCAGGTAGGGAACCAAAGTGAGATGAATTACCAGGCAATCTGTTCCGATTTCCCAACGCATCTGGCGAACAGCTTCAATATAAGGCAGCGATTCAATGTCACCGACGGTACCACCAATCTCAGTTATTACAAAATCATATTTATTATCGCTTGCCAGCAACTTGATCCGGCGTTTTATTTCATCAGTGATGTGCGGAATAACCTGCACGGTTTGACCCAAATAATCACCCCGCCGCTCCTTTAAAATCACCTCCTGGTAAATACGGCCTGTGGTTACATTGTTTGCCTGTGAAGTGGGTACATTCAGGTAGCGTTCGTAGTGCCCCAGGTCGAGGTCGGTTTCGGCGCCATCTTCAGTAACATAGCACTCACCATGCTCATAAGGGTTTAATGTTCCGGGATCAATATTGATGTAAGGATCAAGTTTTTGAATGGTGACCGAGAATCCTCTTGCCTGAAGCAGTTTGGCAAGTGAAGCTGAAATAATACCCTTACCAAGCGATGAGGCAACCCCACCGGTGACAAACACATACTTTGTTGAAACCATGATAAAATGTTTTGTTCCCTAAAATCCTTTAATTGATCCCGTTTATTATGACTAAAAATAAAATCTTCTGCCAAACAAGCCAGACCGAACTGAGATAGTAAAATATATCAGATAAACCGGGCTATGCCTGAGCGGAATACTTTGAACGAAACCGTTAGTAAAACCAGTGAAGCTACTTTTTTAATTTATTACCTGAAGGGAAGAATCAGGCCTGGAGCAAAAAAGCATGTTGGCAAAAATACAAACCTCCTTGCAAAAAGAGGCTATCTTTTTTACAAAATTTAATAACAAATATGGAAAGTTATCAGGAAAATTTCAGAAAAGCCCTATTACAGTGCATTAACGCATTTGCGGATAGTTTCGTAAATCTCTTCTTTGTTATAAGGCTTTGATAAAAAGTAATTCATTCCGGCTTCAAAACTCTTCTTGCGGAATGATTCTTCGGAATATGCAGTAAGGGCAATAATCGGAATGCTCATTTTATTCCTTCTGATTTCAATAGTTGCCTCCCATCCGTTCATCTGGGGCATATCAATATCCATAAGTATCACGTCGTAACTTCCTTTTATACACTCTTCAACAGCTTCAACTCCGTCTCCAACCATTTTATAGGACCAACCCATACGCTTGATAAGTATCTCAATAATCTTCTGGTTCAGCACATTATCCTCAGCGATAAGAATTTTTATCAGCTTTTCTGCAGTATCCATTGTTGTAAGAGTGTTTTCCAACCTGTATTCCATATAGCCATTTTGAGTATCGAAGTTATATAACTTAATACCAAAAAGAGGAAAAGGTAATACGGGTTTTAGCTAAAATAGTATTTTTATTATCATTAGTCAGGGTATTGAAGACTGTCCATAATATAAACTGATGTTACGGACTGATTATCAGTAAACAAAAAGTATGACTGCAGAACAAAAATAAACGTTGAAATTTGTAAGTACAGGATTTGACCGGCAAAATGCAAGGCTGAACTCAGAAAAGAGGTTTTAAATAAAAATCTTCCCGGAATTACCGGGAAGATTATTATGAACTGATTTAACCTGATTATTGTCCGAGATAGGATTTTAACAATTTGCTCCTCGAAGTATGCTTCAGTCTTCGGATTGCCTTTTCCTTAATCTGCCGAACCCTTTCGCGGGTCAGGTCAAATTTGGCACCGATTTCTTCGAGGGTAAGGCCATGGTTCATACCTATGCCATAATAAAGGTTAACAACATCCCTTTCCTTTTCGGTGAGGGTTGAAAGTGATCGTTGGATTTCGCGTGCCAGTGACTCGCGCATAAGTCCGGCATCGGTAACCGGAGTATCCTCATCAATGAAGATATCGATAAACTTCATATCCTCATCTTCGGTTAGTGGGGCATCCATTGAAATATACCTTGTGGATATTTTAAGGGCTGCATCGATCTTATATCCCGGAATTTCGAGTGCTTCTGCAATTTCTTCGGCTGATGGGGGGCGCTCAAACTTCTGTTCGAGTCTGGATGACTCTTTTTTAATCTTGTTCAGCGATCCAACCTGATTCAGCGGAAGACGCACAATACGCGACTGTTCAGCCAATGCCTGCAATATGCTTTGCCTGATCCACCAAACTGCATAAGAAATAAATTTGAATCCACGGGTTTCATCGAATCGTTGTGCAGCTTTTATAAGACCAAGGTTGCCTTCATTAATCAAATCGGGAAGACTAAGCCCCTGGTTTTGATATTGTTTTGCAACAGAAACTACAAAACGAAGGTTGGCTTTGCACAGTTTTTCAAGCGCCCATTGATCGCCCTGACGGATGCGCTGGGCAAGCAGGACTTCCTCCTCGGCACTTATCAGTTCTTCTTTTCCAATATCCTGCAGATACTTATCAAGCGATGCAGTTTCGCGGTTAGTGATTGATTTAGTTATTTTTAGCTGTCTCATGACTTAGGGTATTTAGAAGAGGTGAATTTTTGATTTTACCCCATTCTTAATATTAACAATTCTGATCAGTTTAAGTTCAGTTATAAACTATGAAAATCCAACTGCTCAGATGTGACATAAGGGCGGAACGACAAAATCGCCCACCCATGGAAAATGATTGATTCACCGATTGGTAATTACATTCCAAACCCGTAATAAGCACGGGTACGGTTAGGATAAATACCTTCGATAAGTATACCTCCCTTTTTATTGGCAAGCAGCGAGGTTAGTTCTTCTTTGGTTCCGACTGGTTTTCCGTCAACACGCATAATGATAAAGCCCTGGCGCACACCGGCATTGCTTAATTTTCCATCTGTCAGGGAAGTTACCTGAACCCCTGATTCGATATCAAGGTCAGATTTTAATTTGTCAGGTACAGGTGCAAAGCCTGCGCCCAAAACTGTCTGAATATCAAAATCCTCACGCTTAACAATACTGACATTACCGTCACGGTTTTTAAGTGTAACCTGAAAATTCATTTCTTTATCGCCTCTTTTAACAGCAAGGTTAACCTTATCACCAGGTCTGTGCTGTCCGATCAGTTCAAGCAATTCAGAGGTAGAGTTTACCTGAATGCCTTCGATGTTGAGAATTATATCGCCAGCCCGGACTCCTGCACCTTTGGCAGCACCACTTTCAGTTACATCGGCTACATATACACCACGGATATCAGCAATACCTTCGTCCTTTGCAAGTTGGCTGTCCAATTCCCGGATGCTTACCCCAAGAAAACCCCGCTGAATGGTACCATACTCGATAAGGTCTCCGGCTACTTTGCGCACGATATTAGCAGGAATAGCAAACGAATATCCGGCGTAATATCCTGTTCCGGAAGCAATTGCCGCATTAATTCCTACCAGTTCACCATTGGTATTTACCAGAGCTCCTCCGCTGTTTCCGGGATTCACCGCTGCATCGGTTTGAATAAATGATTCAATGGATGATCCGTCGGGCGAACCCAGAATGTTGATATTACGGGCTTTGGCGCTCACAATCCCGGCTGTAACCGTTGATGTCAGATTAAATGGATTTCCAACAGCAAGTACCCACTCCCCGATCTGAACATTGTCGGAATTACCATACAGAAGATATGGCAGATCTTTCGCATCTATCTTAATAACAGCAAGATCGGTCGAAGGATCAGTACCCACAATGCTTGCATTGAAAGTACGCTTGTCGTTGAGTGTAACTGAAATTGCATCGGATTCGGCAACGACATGATTGTTGGTGACAATATAACCGTCAGTACTGATGATAACTCCTGAGCCACTTGCTTCAATAGGACCTGGAGAACCTTGCTGACCCCGGTTACCAAAGAAATCCCTGAGATCAAAAAAATTGTCATAAACGCTGCTCTTTCGCTGATATTCAGTTTTTATATGTACTACGGCATGAATCGTGCTACTGGCTGCAACAGTGAAATCGGGCAACACCATAGCACCTGACGAACCTGGCAAACTGGCCATATAAGCTGGTGTGCCCGGTGTAGAATTGTAATAACGAACTTCCTTCTTATTGATTATGCTGTAGGCGCCCAGGGCAATAATCCCTCCTGCGATGGCAATCAGCAGACTTCCTGCAATCCTTTTCATGGTTTCAAGCAATTAGATTAATTAATTGGTTAAAATGCGTTGTCATTCATTATTACTATGAAAAAATCCAAAGTGGATATCCAATCCGATTAAACGCAATTTGAGTTCCATTGTTACATCAACCGGTGTTAAAAATTGTTAAGCACTTTCAATGAAAATTTAACCCGCTACATATTTTAACGTAATTAAAAAGATATTGTTCCCAAAATAGCATGATAAGTTTGTAAATTTTACAAAGCACTGATTATGTAATACATAAATCATATTCTAAACATTTAAATTTGGTTAGAAAAAAGGAAAGGTATCAAATCACCAATGTGTAAAACGAATTTACAACTACATAATCTCTGTAACATAATTATACATTCAGATTTTTATAACTTTGTGGATTAGTTGCACTAATGACAAAATGTCAAATCGCTGAAGCAATGACAATATTTTACAAGTTTCATGGCACCGGCAATGATTTTATTATGCTCGACGGAAGGCTCAGCAATGAGGCAATTTCGTCAGAAACCATTGCACTGATGTGTCAGCGGCATTTCGGTATTGCCGCTGATGGATTGATTGTAGTTTCTCCTAAGCAAGGGCATGATTTTGAAATGACCTATTTCAATTCCGATGGCAGCCCCGCCCGAATGTGTGGCAATGGAGCAAGATGTGCTGCCGCATTTGCATATTTACTAGGTATAGCCGGCAACAATCCCGGCTTTCTGGCCGGTGATGGCCCACACTCAGCCAGAGTCAATTCAGTTACTGAAACTGAGTGGGTTGTAGAAGTCAGTATGGCTGATGTTGAAATACCTGCGGAATATGGGAATCACACAGAAATCAACACAGGTACCCCGCATTTTGTTATTATTGTAAATGAAACGGATGAGGTTGATGTAGTTGCTGAAGGACGCCGGATAAGGTATTCGGAAAAATATGCTGAAAACGGAATTAATGTTGACTGGCTGAGTTTTAGCAATAATAGTTTAAAGGTTAGAACTTATGAGCGGGGTGTTGAAGATGAAACCCTCTCGTGTGGTACCGGTGTAACAGCCTGCGCCCTCGTCGCAGCCCTCACAACCGGACAAACCAACTGGAAAGTTGAAACCCGGGGTGGCAATCTGGAGGTTAGCATGAAAAAAGAAGAGGGTAAATTCACTGATATTCTCCTGACAGGACCGGTTAAACTCGTGTTTAAAGGGGAAATCAACCTTGCGGAAATTTGAAAGGTTGAGGAAAAGGTTAAATTGAGGTTGAGGTTAAGGTTAAGCCTGCCTGGATATCAATTTAGTATCACAAGTAAAATTAGTTAACCAGTAAGAAAGGGTTAAGGTTAAGGTTAAGGTTAAGGTTGAGCCTGCCCGACTGAAGTGCGTCGGGTAAACCTGGCTGACAATTCAGCTTTATAAGAATGATTGGTTAGCCAGTCAGACAGGGTTATTTGATTTCGTGGTTTGAAAATTTTTATTCAAGCTCTAATTTGCATGTTATGAAAGGACAAAACATCAACCTCAGGGCACCGGAACCGGCAGATATTGATTTTATCTATAACTGGGAAAACGACACTACGGTATGGCATGTGAGCAACACCACCACACCATTCTCAAGGCATGCCATTGAACAATATGTCCTGAATACCCATCACGATATATATGCCGCCAAACAATTAAGACTGATGATTACACTTCACGATAAACCACTGGAGCCAATCGGGGCCATCGATCTGTTCGACTTTGACCCGTTGCACCGCAGGGCCGGAGTCGGGATTCTTTTAGCAAGTCCTGACAGAGGCAAAGGCTACGCCAGCGAGGCATTATCGCTGCTTTGCAGTTATTGTTTTGAAACACTCAGTCTTCACCAGTTGTATTGTCATATATCCTCTGATAACCAAGTCAGTATCCGGTTATTCACAAGGGCAGGATTCGAAATTACCGGAACCTGTAAAGACTGGACTTTATCAGGAAATAAATGGCACGATGCCAGTTTTATGCAGTTGATCAAACGCTAAATCCGGAAATTATGAACGAATATTACCATCCAAGGTACTCGGGAAGAAAATCAAGAAAAAAACCTGGTCGTTCTGTATTGATAATTCTCATTATCCTGGCTATAATAGTATTGGCAGCAGGATTTTATCTTTACAATGCAACCTATAAACCAAATGTTTACACAGGTGGAAACGAAACTGCCTATTTTACTATTCCAACAGGAAGCAATTTTGACAGTGTAAAGAAGCAATTGTTCATTCATGGGCTGATTATTAACCGAAAATCTTTTGAGCTTGTCGCCAGACTAAAGGATTATGATCAGACGATAAAACCAGGACGCTATAAACTGACCAGGGAAATGGGCAATCTCGAACTGATCAATATGCTCAGAGGCGGACGACAGGAACCTGTGATGGTCATTTTTAACAATATAAGAACACCTGAGCAATTGGCCAGCCGCATCAGTAAACAGATAGAAGCTGATTCAATTTCATTTATCAAACTCTTTAACGACAGTGCTTACCTTGATTCGCTTGGGGTTACAAAAACCAGTCTTTTTACCATAATTATTCCAAATAGTTACGAGTTTTACTGGAACACTACAGCCCGTTCATTCATGGACCGGATGAAAACCGAGTCTGATAAATTCTGGAACAGCGATCGAAACCAGAAACTCAAAGCACTGAATCTCAACCGTCACGAGGTTATTACATTGGCATCAATTGTCGAAAAAGAGACAAATAAAAATGATGAAAAGCCAAGGGTAGCAGGTGTTTACCTGAACCGACTTGCAAAAGGCTGGCTCCTCGAAGCAGATCCCACACTGGTATTTGCTCACGGCGATTTTGAAATGCGTCGGGTGCTGAACATTCACAAGCAGATTGAATCTCCTTACAATACCTACAAATACCTGGGTCTTCCACCGGGGCCAATCTGCCTGCCTTCTGTCTCGTCAATTGATGCTGTACTCAACCGTGAACAACACGATTTCATGTTTTTTTGCGCCCGCGAGGATTTTTCAGGTTATCATAATTTTGCCCGCGGCCTCGAACAGCATAACCTGAATGCCTGGAAATATCAACAGGCGCTGAACAGGAAGAATATTTATAAATAATCGAGGTAGAAGAATTGAATCAGACAGAAGCAATGGAAGGGATGTAAATTTCTAATTTCTAATTTCTAATTTCTAATGCCAAATGCCTGATTTCAAATGCCTAATACTTGATTTCTAATGCCAAATGCCTAATTTCAAATGCCTAATGCTTAAATTCTGTAGTCTCAATAATTACCATCATTGCAACAATTTACTATGAGAAATGCCTTTAAAGCTTACGACATACGGGGAATTTACAACGAAGACTTCAACGGCAGCGATGTTTATAAAATCGGGTTTTTCCTGCCTCAGTTATTGGGTGCTGAAACGGTATTAATCGGACATGATGTCAGGGTGTCATCGCCTGAGATTCTTGATTATTTGTGCAGAGGCATTACCGATGCCGGAGCCGATGTACAGGTGGCTGGTAATTGCACTACTCCCATGATTTACTGGGCCACTGCCAGGTATAATTACAAGGCATCGGTCATGATAACCGCTTCGCACAACCCGTCCAATTATAATGGTCTTAAGATTTCACGGGAAGAGGCGCTTCCGGTTGGTTTCGATTCCGGTCTTTCTGAATTGCTTGAAATGGCCGAAACCTATCCCGTTGTGCCGGCCGATATTCCCGGAACCTATACCAACTTTGATTTCAGGAAAGATTACCTGGAATTTCTTGCACAATACAAGACTGACCTGAGTGGGCTTAACATAGCCATTGATTGCTCAAATGGCATGGGATCATTACTGATCAGGGAATTACTGGGAAACAGCCCTCATTATATTTACGACACACCTGACGGTACATTTCCAAACCATGAGCCCAATCCACTCGAAGAAGAAAATGTGGCTGATCTGAAAAAACTGGTTTTGAAAAAGGGTTGTGACATCGGGCTCATTTTCGATGGAGATGCCGACAGGGTAATGTTTGTGGACGAAAAGGGACAGTTTATTCAGCCCGATATGATGATAGCCGTCCTGGCCGGATATTTTGCCGACAAAGGTCTTACAGGCAATAGCATCCAGGATATCCGAACTTCAAAGTCGGTTACAGAATACGTCGAAAGCAAAGGTTTTAAAATGCACATGTGGAGAGTCGGACGTGCATACGCTGCACTCAAACTTCGTGAGATCAATGGCCTGTTCGGGGGGGAACTGGCCGGGCATTATTATTTCCGGGATTTCTATTACTCTGATTCTGCTTATGTTGCATCACTGATCATTCTTGGAGAAGTAAAAAAACACCATGATGCTGGTGTAACGCTCTCGCAACTGATCAGCAACATCAGCAGGTATCATGGAACCGGGGAAATTAATTTCCATATTGATAAAAAAACTGAAGCCATGGATGCACTCCGGGACACTTTTTCACGGGAGGAAACACCTGTTGCTTTCTTTGATTTTGACGGATACCGCATCGAGTTTAAAAACTGGTGGTTTAATGTGCGTCCTTCAAATACTGAGCCTTATCTCAGGTTTCTGGCAGAAGCCAATTCACCGGAATTGATTGCAGAAAAACGGCAGAAAGCCCTGGAAATACTAGCTCCGTTCGTTGTAACCGATGGCCATGGGCATCATTAAGGTTATAATAAAAAAATCAAAAGTAGTGGGTTTGTTCCTTCTGCTGATCTATTTATCCAGCTTCCGGATCAATGCACAGGATTCAATCCCGGAACTGACAGCCGCCCCTGACAGCATCCGGACAGTAAGTCAATGCAGATTAACCGGGTTGATCATCGGGGGCTCTGTCGCTTATGCCGGTACAATGGTTGGGCTTTACCAGATGTGGTACAAGAATTACCCTCAAACCACCTTTCATTTTATCAATGACAACCATGAATGGCTTCAGCTTGATAAAGGCGGGCATGCTTTTAATGCCTATTACGTAGGTATGATCGGCTACGAATCTTTAAAGTGGGCAGGTGTTGATGAGAAAAGATCGGCCTTATACGGTGGTAGTCTGGGCTTTATGTTCCTGACGGTTATTGAGCTATTGGATGGCTTTTCAGCAGAATGGGGTGCATCGGGCGGAGATCTGCTGGCAAACACCTTTGGTTCAGCGGCTTTTATCGGCCAACAATTAGTCTGGAAAGAACAGCGCATAAAAATTAAATGGTCTGTGCACATGACCGACTATGCACAATATCGCCACGATCAGCTTGGAACCAGCTTTGTTGAAAGAATGATCAAAGATTATAACGGGCAGACATTCTGGCTTTCAGCCAA
>JBBQBC010000110.1:0-12644 GCA_038317155.1 Bacteroidales bacterium | reverse complement strand
AGTCATTTCTGTTTTTGGATAATATATTCCATAAATTCCGGCAGTGTGGTCGGGCATCACCAATGCGCCTTCATAGCCTGGATCAATTTTGGTTTTCAGAAAATTATAGCAATATGATTCCCGGGTCATACTTACATAATGAATAAGTCCCATGCGGTATTGCCAGGTCTGAAATAGATTCAGAAAGGTGAATGCTGCTAAAATTATTATTCCGGTATAATTTAAAAATTTGCTTTTTCTCTCAGCAATTAACTTAAAAAAGGCTGCAATGGACAAAGCAAATATTCCGTATCCATCAATGTAAGCCCTGTTACCGAAACTTCCGCCAAACCACCAGCACCACCAGGATGAATTAATGTATATAAGCAAAGCCAATACGGAAATTACCTGCCAGAACAATACCCTGCTCTGCTTCCATAGGAAGGGCAGACCAATAAACGTAAGGGCCATGAGTGGGGTGTAAACCAGCCAGCCTTTGCGGAAGCTAAACAAACTGCTGATTACCTGCGGATTACCCCAAAAAAAAGATTCATTGTCATACGTATAGAAAAACCAGTTGCCACTCACAAATTTCCAGAAAGCAAACTGAGGTACCCAAACAAGGAAAAACATTGCCATCATCAGCAAAATCAGGGCATAGTTTTTCAATAGAAAACGGATTCTTTCACGAAAATCGCTGGTTGCGAAAAAAAGCACGATAAACATCAGGTTGGTCGGTCTGATCAAAACAATTAACCCAAAGACGAGCCCGGTTAAAATGGTAAAACCTACCCGAGGCTTTTGAAACCAATTCTGTAATAAACGATACAGGTATATAATGAGGGCAGAACTGTAAACATGTGACATGGTAGCTTCGGTAGTGGTGTACCACGACAGATTGGTTCCAAAAGCCACAAGAATCAGTGTTAAAGCCGTAATGGATTCGCTGAAATGTTCGAGCAATACCTTTCTAAGGTTCCACAATCCGAAAAGGAAAAACAGCATGGCACTAAGAAGCAGCCCTATTTTGTAAGGCGGGGAATAGCCATCGGGTTCTGCCCCCGAAAGTGGTACCAGCACATAATGAGCAAATGCGGTAAAAGGGGTATAAACCATTGCCAGCCCCATCGACATTTTCGAATAGGCCCTGCCGGTATCTTTATTGGTTGGAAGCCACAAATCACGTCTGACATAATCAGGTAGCCTGTTGTAAACCCGGCCAAACTTTATATCATGATAAACAACTGCAGTCGAAGTATAAATGTAGTAGTAATGGACATCGTCTTTAATCAGGCGGATGGGCTTTTGCCAGTCTTTGTTCTGAAGGTTGTAAATACAAACACTGGAAAACAGAAGCCATACCGTTATGAGCGATAACCTTTTTGTAAGTATTTCGGAAAGGAGTTTCATGCGGTTATCTGTGTTAAGGTATGCGCAGGATTTATTGACGAAAAAAAAAGAAGATCAGAAATCGCCGCTGCCGTATTTATTGTCTTTATTTTTTTGGGACTCTTCGTATTTTCCACAATCTATCTCAACGGAGAGTGGGTTTGCCGGCCTTTCGAAATCACCCATCGAAAGTTTAAGTTTGGGGTCGGCATAAATTCGCTTCATATACAAAGCCCAGATTGGCAATGCCATATTAGCTCCCTGTCCTAAAGTAATGCTCCTGAAACGAATGCTGCGATCTTCACCACCTACCCATACGCCGGTTACCAGATCGGGGGTCAGGCCCATAAACCAGCCATCAGAGTTGTTTTGCGTAGTTCCGGTTTTACCTGCTATAGGGTTATTAAGGCCGTACTTGTAACGAAGCCTGACCCCTGTGCCACTTTCGACCACGCCTTTCATCAATTGCAGCATAAGGTAAGCCGTTTCTTCGCTCATAGCCTCTTCCTGCCGGGGCATAAAGCGCGCGATCACGTTTCCGTTTTTGTCTTCAATACGGGTTACAAAGAGAGGCTCAATGTAAACACCTTTGGCAGCAAAGGTATTCATGGCTCCGGTCATCTCATACAGGGTAAGATCGGGAGTTCCCAACGCAATGGAGGGCACCGGGTCGATTGGGCTGACAATGCCCATTTTACGGGCAATATTTATTACTGCCATGGGGGAGTAGCGCTTGATAAGAAAAGCCGAAATCCAGTTGATTGAATTAGCCAACGCTTCCTTCAGGGTAACCATCTGCCCCTTTTTAAAATCGTTGGCATTGGAGGGTTCCCATTTGCCGCCTTCAGGCAGGTCGATGCTGTATTGAATGTTCGCAATTTTGGTACAGGGCGAAAAATCGCCTTCCTGCATGGCAAGGGTGTAAACAAAGGGTTTGAATGTTGAGCCAACCTGTCTCTTGGCCATTTTAACATGGTCGAACTGAAAGTGGCTGTAGTTGATGCCTCCTACATAAGCCCTTACAAAACCTGTTTGTGGTTCAACTGACATCAACCCGGCCTGCAGGAAAAACTTGCAGTAACGAATGGAATCCCAGGGGGTCATTATGGTATCGCGGTTTCCATTCCAGGTGAATATTTTCATCGGCACCTTCTTATGGAATGATAACCTGATGGAATCTTCCGAAACCCCGTCTGCTTTGAGCTTACGATATCGATCTGAACGTTTCATCGATGCTTTCATCAGTTTGAAAGCCTCTGCTTTAACCATTGACTTCGGAAAATCGAAGGGGGCTTCATCGCGTCCTTTCCAATGCTTGAAAAATGCGGGCTGCAATTCTTTTCCGAGATGTTCGGCTACAGCCTCTTCCGCATACAATTGCATGTGCGAATTAATGGTTGTATAAATCTTCAGGCCGTCTTTATAGAGGTTATACTGGGTTCCATCGGGTTTCGGATTTTTCTCAATCCAGCCATACAAAGGGTTGGTTATCCACTGAAGTGAATCTTCTTTAAATACTTTCTTATCGAGGTAACTTTTACGCTTTGGTTCACCTGCCGACATGATCTGGCGCAGGTACTCCCTGAAATAGGTGGCTTCACCTGAAGTGTGGTCCTGCATGCGGTAATGCGACATATCGAGTGGCAGAATCCTCAGTGAATCATACTGAGCCTCTGTGATGTAATCGCGTTTCTCCATCTGATGAAGTACGACTTCCCGTCGCTTAATCGCACGTTCCGGATTACGGGCCGGACTGAAATACGAAGGAGCCTTCAACATGCCAACCAGCATAGCCGACTCCTCAATGGTGAGGTCCTTTGGCTCTTTGTTGAAAAAGGTTTTTGCTGCCGACTTAATACCAAATGAATTACTGCCAAAATCGACCGTGTTAAAATACATAGCCATAATCTCCTGTTTGGTGTAATTGCGTTCAAGCTTTATGGCTGTAATCCACTCCTTTAGTTTTATAAAAATAGTTTGGATAAATAACCTGTTTGCCTTACGGGGGAAAAGGTTTTTTGCTAATTGCTGGGTAATGGTGCTGCCTCCGCCTTTGTTCGACCCGGTAATCAATCCGAAAGAAACCCTGAACAGGGCTCTGACATCGATACCGGAATGTTTTTCGAACCGTGAATCTTCGGTGGCAATAATTGCATTTACGAGATTCGGCGATAAATCAGCGTAGTGAACGTTCGACCTGTTTTCAACATAGTATTTGCCAAGTAACTCCTGATCGGCTGAAATGACTTCGGAAGCCAGATTGCTTTTCGGGTTTTCAAGTTCCTCGAATGATGGCATAAAACCCAGCAAACCCAATGACATGGCGGTAAATAGCAATACCATGAAAACAAAAACGCCCACGAAGGCTTTCCAGAATCGCTTTTGCCAGAGTTTAATATCGGCCTGGCCGCTTTTTGGTTTCTTAGTCATTGTCATTAAAATCTTACGTTTAATCGAAATAAAAAATTGTCCCGATAACTTTGAGGATTAGAAATTAGTCCCTCAATAAAGGTTTTTATAGCCCGAATGAGAATAACTTTCATTGCGAAGCCTTGAAAAGGTTAAGGTTAAGGCTAAGGTTAAGAAACTCCTAAGCATGATTCCACAACTTAATTTTTACATCAGCCTCAGCCTCGACATTAGACATTAGAAATTATACATTAGACATTAGACATTAGAAATTAGAAATTAGAAATTGTCTTTCCCCATAATCTCCTTGTCTCCCGCTCCCCTGATTCCTTGTCATCTAACAGGGACAATCATTTTTTTTCTTCCTTCTCCAGCCTCACACCTGCTTCTGAAATTCCTTCAAGCACTTCTTCCCGCATGGCCTGATTTAGGCTCAGTGTGAATGTGCCGGCTTTCGGGAAACGGATATTGCTCCGGATGGGTATTCGGTTGTCGCGGTAAAGTCCGGTTCCTTTACCAAACCATTCGCCGTTTTTGGCGGCAAGCAGGCAGTCAATTGTATCACGCGACATTCCGCCATTTGGGAATTCAGTGGTTAGAAAGAAGTAAATATTTTTGTACCTGTATGAGGTGGTGTTGCGCACATTGATAAAAAACCGGTAAGTACTCACCGTGTCTTCTATATTTATTTTAAAAGACATCGCCTCGTCTTTAGGCCATTTGTCATTCTGCAGGCTCAGGCTTTCGTCGTAAAATTTAGTTCTGTCGCACGAAGTGATCAGGGCTGTAATAAAGAAAACTCCGATTATGTGACAATACTTTTGATAATCGCCCAAAAAACTTTTCATCATCCGGTTAACGGTATTTTTAAAATTCTATTGTTGGTCTCAAATGCTTAACCAACAGCATCATGAAAATGAACCTGATTATTTATCGAAACGGTTGAGTGCTTCCTGTCCTACAAAGTTTTCAAATTCGGTTTTCTTCTCTAATTTTTGAGCAAAATCTTCCAGCTTGTCGATGACTTGTCCTTTCTTGTTGAGTGCGATGATTTCCTTAACCTTTTCAACAGGAATAGCCATCATATTATTGGGGTCCGATTTGTATGCATACCAGATGATGCCTGCGAAAACATCGATTTTTTGCGAAAATGCGTCTCCTTTTTTAGTGTTGATGAGATTTTCGTCAGTCGGGAAATTTTTGAGTGCTTCCGCGTAAGCGGCATACTCATAATTCAGGCAGCATTTAAGTTTTCCGCATTGTCCTGCCAGTTTCTGTGGGTTCAGCGAGAGCTGCTGTATTCTGGCCGCGTTGGTGCTTACAGTGTTAAAATTGCTGAGCCAGGTGGAGCAGCAGAGTTCCCTGCCACACGTGCCGATTCCCCCTAGTTTGGAGGCTTCCTGTCTGGCACCAATCTGGCGCATTTCAATCCTTACTTTGAATTCATCTGCAAGTAGCTTGATCAGCTCCCTGAAGTCAACCCTTTCGTCGGCCGTGTAGAAGAAGATGGCTTTGGTATCATCACCCTGATATTCCACATCGTTCAGTTTCATTTTCATGTTCAGCCCCGAGGCAATTTCACGCGAACGGAAAAGCGTGGGATCTTCTTTTTCAACGGCTGTTATCCATTTCTCGATGTCGCTCAGGCGTGCCTTGCGATAAACCTTTTTAATGTCCTCACGTTTTGGATCCACATTTTTCTTCTTCATCTGCAGCCTGACGATTTCACCGGTAAGTGAAACAATGGCTATGTCGTGTCCCGGGTTGGCTTCCACAGCCAGAATATCTCCAACATGTGTGTCGATATCGGCCGGTATTCTGAAGAAATCCTTGCGGTTATTTTTAAACCTGACTTCAATACAATCAAATGGTATGTGTCCGTCGGGAAGTGGCACAAAACTCATCCAGTCGAAGGTGTCGAGTTTGCTGCAACCGTGACGGAAAATATTGTCGTTTTTATGAATAAGACTTGGTTGCTGACAGCAGCCGCGAGAAATAAAATGGTTTTTATCTGGTGATATTTGGTCGACTTCTTCCATGTTTGAATGATTTTAAGCAGATCCTGAAAAGATTGATCCTTTCAGAATGTAATATATTGAATGTGAGCAGATAAAAACCACTCACACTGGTGTCGCAAATTTACACATTTTTATTTTACTTGTAAGCATTTTTCAAACTGGCAACTTTACCGGTTGAAGCATACTTTCTCAGCAGGTTCTCTGTGTAACCGGATGTAGTTCATCCCAAATCCTTTTTATCAATACAATTTTGTCAGTTGGTTTTTGATTTGATTTTAAGCCATTTCATCGACTGCAATGAAAGATCCATGAAAACAATTGAGGCGTTGCCGTTTCTTTCGATGTGATAAAGGGCTTTGTTAAATTCATCGTTAAGTTTACCCGCGTTTTCAGGATGGATAAAAGGGGTGAAGTCATGTATAAATTTCAGTTCGTCCCCATCGGCTCTTATCTGACTTTGACCACCAATACGGTTGTGCATGCAATATCTGATGATCTTCAGCGCATAAGCCATAAGACTTTTTTGCTTTTCACGGCCCATAGAGCTGAAATCTGAAGTCAGTCGGGTAATTTCGCGGATATTGGTTTTAAAACAAAACCGCATCCATGTCCTGAATATTTCGAAATTGGCCTGATCAGTTTCGCCCGTTTCAAGAACCTTTATGGCGACATTCAGGTTGCCATCAGCCAGATATTTCACCCTGGAAGCCTCTTCTATTGAACAGGAGGTGTGTGCAACCAGTGCTTCTACCAGTTCCTGGTCGTTTCGCCGGTGAAATTTAACGAGTTGTGTTCTCGAGAGTATCGTTGGTAAAATCTGATCCGACTGTTCCGAAATCAGTATAAAAAGTGTTTTGTCAGGTGGTTCTTCAAGGATTTTAAGAATTTTTGGGGCTGCTGCATGGAAGAGTTTTTCTACCATCCAGATAATCATAACCTTATACTCTGACTCGTAAGATTTGTAACTAAGTGTTCTGATAATCTCGTTGCAGTCTTCGGCATTGATAATTCCCTGCTTGTTCTCAAGATTTATATGCTGATACCAATCCTGAAGGCTAAAAACGGCTTTGCGCCCGGTAAGTATAGTTCTCCACTGGTTTATAAATAGCTTACTCTGAGGCTTATCAGCGACTTCTTTGGTTTTTGCTATCGGATAAATAAAGTGCAGATCGGGATGAATAACTTTTTCGTATTTGATGCATGAGCTACAAACACCGCAGGAATCATCCCCGGCCCTTTGGGTGCAATTTATATACTGAGCGTAGGCTAGCGCCATGGCAAGTTTGCCCGATCCTTCGGGGCCAAAAAACAGTTGTGCATGGCTGACCCTGTTTTCCTTAACAGAGCGTATCAGCCGCTCTTTTATAGCCTGCTGTCCTTTTATATCGCTGAATTTCATTCGGACTTGTTCCCGGTTTCGGCTGCTAAATTAATGGTTTTGCCTGAATGATACTCAATTCATACCAATGTGAGCAGCACTAAGGTAAATATTCTCATCTCAGGGGCTCAGTGTCAGCACTAAGTACTTAGTAAAGGATAAAAGACAGGGTATTTTACCTATTTGCCTGCCTGAAAAACAGCGGTAAAACCGACAGGAATGCTTTTGACCTGAATTTACACTCCACCAGTATCTTCTTTAACCTTAGGTGCACCAATTTTAGCCGAAAGGAATTCGCGGTTCATACGGGCAATGTTGCTGATCGAAATTTCTTTCGGGCATTCGGCCTCGCAGGCACCGGTATTGGTGCAGTTGCCAAATCCCAGTTTATCCATTTCAGCAACCATTGCATGCACGCGCTCTGCAGCTTCAATACGTCCCTGTGGCAGCAGTGCAAACTGAGAAACCTTGGCTGAAACAAAGAGCATGGCCGAAGCATTTTTGCAGGCTGCCACGCAGGCGCCACAGCCAATGCAGGCCGCTGCATCCATCGATAGATCAGCCTTTACCTTAGGGATAGGAATGGCATTGGCATCCGGGATACCTCCGGTATTCACAGAAATGTAACCACCAGCCTGGATGATTTTATCGAAGGCGGAGCGGTCAACAATCAGGTCTTTCAACACAGGGAATGGCCGGGCACGCCATGGCTCAATCACGATGGTTTCGCCATCGCTGAACCTGCGCATGTGCAACTGGCAGGTAGTAACAGCTTTGTCAGGGCCGTGGGGCCTTCCGTTTATGTACATACTGCAGGAGCCACAAATCCCTTCGCGGCAATCGTGGTCGAAAGCTACCGGGTCTTCGCCCTTCAACACCAACGATTCGTTGAGCACATCCATCATTTCAAGAAAAGAGCTGCTGGCTAAAATGTCGTCAACCTTGTAGGTTACGAATTTTCCTTTGCTGGTGGCGTTTTTCTGACGCCATATTTTGAGTGTTAAATTCATGTTCAGCGGTTTTTACTTGTAATTCCTCTGTTTTACTTCTACAAACTCATAGTCGAGCACTTCTTTATTTAGCCTGGGTTCTGTGTTTTCACCTTTAAACTCCCATGCAGAAGTGTACATATACTCCTCGTCGTTGCGGAGGGCTTCACCTTCGGGTGTCTGAAACTCTTCGCGGAAGTGTCCGCCACAGGATTCATTGCGGTTCAGGGCATCGCGTGCCATAAGTTCTCCTAATTCAAGAAAATCAGCCACACGGCCGGCTTTTTCAAGTTCCGGATTAATTTCATTGGCTTCGCCGGTAATTTTTACATCTTTCCAGAATTCTTCGCGAAGTTTGGCTATTTCGACTATTGCTTTATTAAGGCCTGCTGCATTGCGGGCCATCCCTACATTTTCCCACATAATATGGCCCAGTTTTTTGTGGAAACTGTCAACAGTTTGTTTACCTTTAACATTTAGCAGGCGGTTGAGCCTGTCTGTAGCCTCTTTTTCGGTTTGCCTGAACTCAGGCAGATCGGGTGAGAATTTTGGTATCCTGATCTGATCTGCGAGGTAATTCTGAATGGTGTAAGGCAAAACAAAATATCCGTCGGCAAGACCCTGCATCAATGCCGAGGCACCTAGACGGTTAGCCCCGTGGTCGCTGAAGTTGGCTTCACCAATGGTAAACAGGCCCGGAATCGTGGTCATCAGTTCATAGTCAACCCAAAGGCCGCCCATGGTATAATGCACGGCCGGGTATATCATCATAGGTGTTTTATAGGGGTTTTCATCCACGATTTTCTCATACATCTGGAAAAGGTTTCCATAGCGGGATTCAATCACATTTTTGCCAAGACGGTTGATCGAATCGCTGAAGTCGAGATAAACGGCCAGACCGGTTTCGCCCACACCAAACCCTGCATCGCAGCGTTCTTTGGCAGCTCTGGAAGCTACGTCGCGAGGAACCAGGTTACCAAAGGCCGGGTAGCGGCGTTCAAGGTAATAGTCGCGGTCTTCTTCTGCAATTGTTGTAGGCAGAAGTTTTCCGTGCCTGATTTTTTCTGCATCTTCTTTCTTTTTCGGGACCCAGATTCGACCGTCATTGCGAAGGCTTTCGCTCATCAGCGTTAGTTTCGATTGAAAGTCTCCGTGTACCGGGATGCAGGTCGGATGGATCTGGGTGAATGAGGGGTTGCCAAAGAAAGCACCCCGTTTGTGGGCTTTCCAGATGGCTGTGGTATTCGATCCCATGGCATTGGTAGAAAGGAAGAAGACATTTCCATAACCTCCTGTTGCCAATACTACGGCATGGGCAGCATGACGCTCAATAGCTCCTGTGACAAGATTGCGCACAATTATCCCCCGGGCTCTGCCTTCAACAAGCACAACATCCAGCATCTCATGCCGGGTAAACATTTCCACATTGCCTTTTTTAACCTGACGGCTGAGGGCACTATAGGCGCCTAACAAGAGTTGCTGGCCGGTCTGGCCTCGGGCATAAAATGTGCGTGAAACCTGGGCGCCACCAAACGACCGGTTGTCGAGCAGCCCGCCATAGTCCCGGGCAAAGGGAACACCCTGGGCCACACATTGATCGATGATGCTGTTGCTGACTTCGGCCAGGCGGTAAACATTGGCTTCGCGTGAGCGGTAGTCGCCACCTTTGATGGTGTCGTAGAAAAGACGATATACACTGTCGCCATCATTCTGATAATTCTTTGCCGCGTTGATCCCTCCCTGGGCTGCTATACTGTGTGCCCTTCGTGGGCTGTCCTGATAACAGTAGTTTTTTACCATAAAGCCCAACTCAGCCAGGCTGGCTGCAGCGGAAGCCCCGGCAAGCCCTGTTCCTATTACAATTACTTCTAGCCGTCGTTTGTTTGAAGGGTTAACAAGGTTGGTATGATCCTTATATTCAGTCCATTTTTGTGGCAGTGGGCCTTTGGGTATCTTTGAGTTTAATTCAGCCATTTTGCTTAAACTTTGAATGTCAGTTAATTATTGATTGAGAAAAATTACCACCGGAATGAGTATAAAACCGCCGGCAATCATGATGGCCAACGCCCGGCTGATGCCGAAAGCAAATGGCGTGTATTTGCCATGGTTCAGCCCCAGCGATTGCAGCGCCGAATGGAAGGCGTGATCGAGGTGGAAGCCAAGGAAAAGTAACCAGACTACATACATGATTACATAAGGTAACTCACGGAATTTTTCAAAGACTAATTTGCCCATGTCTTCATATACATTATTCCCGATGGTGACTTCGGTCATTTCCCCGAATTTGGCTTTAAAGAAAAAGTTAATAAGGTGAATCACCAGGAAGGCAAGAATTACAGCCCCTGTATGAATCATAAACTTCGAGAAAAACGAAGTCTGAGAGTACCCTTCAACCTTATACCTGGTGGGCCGGGCCATCCAGTTTTGCAACTGCAGGATGATCCCGACAAGGATGTGCAGGATAAAACCTCCGAAAAGTACGATCTGAAAAACCTGAATAACCGGGTTGGTAGCCATAAAGTGGGCGGCAATGTTAAATAAATCCCCTGAACTGTCGAACAACAGCAAGAGGTTAATACTCAGGTGCACAATCAGGAAACTGATCAGGAATAACCCTGCCAGCGCCATGATAACCTTTTTGGTAACGGATGAATAGGTGAAAGCCATATTTATTGAGGGTTGTTGTGAAAAATAAAGTTAAATTAACTGATTAACACCTGATAAATAGTAAATTTGCCTCTTGCGTTTGTATCGGAGTTTCTCAATATATCAAAGAAACAAAATTAACGATTAACGATCCAATTGCAAATAAAAACACAAATATATTCATTCTAAATTATATAATATGCGTTACCAGGCTATTCCATCTGAATTGTTTACCCGCAACCGCCTAAAGCTTGAAAAAAAACTGAAGCCATACGGATTGGCAATTATACTGTCAAACGACGAAATGCCCCGCAACGGTGATCAGTGCTTCTCATACCGGCAGAATAGTGATATGTTTTACCTGACCGGACTCGACCAGGAAAAATGTATCCTGACTTTATTTCCCAATCATCCGCTTGAAGCCATGCGTGAAATTGTCTTCACGGTAAAGACCAGCGACCAGATGGTTACCTGGTATGGACACAAATACACCCTGGAGGACGCAAGCCGTATTTCAGGCGTTAAAACCATTAAATGGCTGGACGAATTTGAAGGTGTCTTGCGCGAACTGATGGCCAGGGCCCACATGGTCTATCTGAACCAGAATGAAAACCCAAGGTTCACCACGGAAGTTTCTTCACGCGATTTGCGGTTTATGCAGCAACTCAGGAACGACTTCCCACTGCACAACTTTGAGCGGTTGGCTCCACTGCTCTCAGATCTGAGAATGGTTAAGGAAGATGAAGAAGTAACACTCATAATAAAAGCCTGCGAAATAACAGGCAGCGCGTTTAACAGGATACTGGATTTTGTAAAACCCGGGGTCATGGAATATGAAGTTGAAGCTGAAATATCGCACGAATATATCCGGAGCGGCGCAAGTGGCCATGCCTATCCACCCATCATTGCATCGGGCGACGATACCTGTATCCTGCATTACAACAACAACGACAAGGAGTGTAAAGACGGAGATCTTCTGTTGCTTGATTTCGGGGCCGAATATGCCAACTATGCCGGCGACTGTAGCCGCACCATTCCGGTAAACGGCAAATTTACCCCGCGGCAACGGCAGGTCTATGAAGCGGTGTTGCGGGTATTGCGTAAGGCCTCCAGAATGCTGGTTCCGGGTACAACCATCGATCAGTATCATTCCGGGGTGTGTAAAATCATGGAAAAAGAACTGATCGGCCTTGGCCTTTTTACCGAAGAAGATGTAAAAAACCAGGACCCGGCCAATCCGCTTTTCTTTAAATATTACATGCACGGAACCTCTCACTTTATGGGCCTTGATGTGCACGATGTAGGAACAAAGCAGCAGACCCTTGCAAAAGGAATGGTACTAAGTTGTGAACCGGGCATCTACATTCCTGAGGAAGGTATCGGCATCCGGCTCGAAAATGATATTCTGGTTGATGACGAACCCCTTGATTTGATGGTGCATATTCCGATTGAGCCGGATGAGATTGAGGCTTTGATGGGGAAGTAAATTTCGGATTTCGGATTTCGGATTTCGGATTTCGCTTGCACCACGCTGAAAAAGCGGGGCAAGCTGCTAAAGGCGGTGGGATTTCGGCTTTTTTAAATCCTACATCTTCTCACAACTCACTATTTGACTTGGAGTCGCGCGCATCTTACCATCCTATGCGTGCGATTCCAACATTAATCAATAGTCGTTAACTGCCGGATTTCAAGTATTTCCTTAAATCCGCAACAAATAAACGGGTAACAAATTTGACCTCTTTTTTGATCTCTTTTTGTTATTTTCTTGCAACTTTCTAAAAATATTGCCTCCCCTAATGGAATTGGCCAGGCAAAAAATTATCGTAAACTGATTTG
>JBBQBC010000109.1:0-12962 GCA_038317155.1 Bacteroidales bacterium | reverse complement strand
TACTTATATAGCAATGAATATTAGTCCATTAGATAAAATCCGGAAAGCCTGGCAGGAGTTGTATCCTACTCCAGAAAACAATATGAAGCTTGAAATTCTGCTTGACGAATTGGAGAAAGCCCACAGCCTGAATCAGTTTAGCCCCCAACAGGAAGGTTGGTACAAGGATGCCGTCGTTTACTCATTGTATGTGGACTTTTTCGCAAAAACCTTTGATGGACTTATTGCAAAGCTCGACTACCTTAAAGAACTTGGTATTACCTGCCTCTGGCTGCTTCCGATCCTGGATTCTCCCATGAGGGATGCCGGGTTCGATATCCGGGATTACCGTAACATCAGGGCAGAACTGCTGGGGCTTCCTCAGGTTACCTCTGTTGAAGTCAAACAGAAAGCTTTCCGAGATTTTCTGACTGAAGCCCATGCACGGGACATCAGGGTAATCTTCGATATCGCCATGAACCACACCTCGGAGGAACACCCCTGGTTCGTGGAATCACGCAAAGGACCTGTTAACCCTTACCGCGATTTTTATATCTGGAATAAAGACACCAATAAATACAAGGAAACCCGGCTACTTTTCAAGGGTATGTGCCCCAGTAACTGGCAAAAAGACGGGGAATTCTATTTCTTCCACCGTTTTTTTGAATTTCAGCCCGACCTGAATTACCAAAACCCGGATGTACTGATTGAGATGAGCCGGATCCTGCTCTTTTGGCTCAGCCAGGGACTCGATGGTTTCAGGGCCGATGCAATTCCCTATATCTGGAAGGAAGACGGCACAGATTGTGAAAACCTGCCGCAAACGCACATTATAATTAAGATTCTCAGGGCAGTGATTGACTATGTGAGGCCCAACACCCTGTTGCTGGCAGAAGCCTGTCAGCCACCCAAAGAAGTAGTAAAATACTTTGGAGATGGTGACGAATGCCATGCCGGTTATCATTTTCCATTGATGCCCATGATTTTTAAAGCACTGGCTATACAGGATGCCACCCCCGTGCATGAAGTACTCCACCCTTCAGTAACCCCTGGTATAGCTCCTGAAAATCAGTGGTTCATGTTTCTGAGGCTACACGATGAACTAACCCTTGAAATGGTAACCGCCGAAGACAGGGCCATCCTCCATGGGCATTATTGCAAAGACCCCCGCTGGGATTTCAGGGTTGGCGAAGGTATTTCCGCCAGGCTGTCTGAATTGCTTGACCGTGATCCGCGTAAGATCGCTCTGGCTTACAGTATTATGCTTTCCTTACCCGGAACGCCTATCATCTATTACGGCGATGAATTTGCCAGGCTTAACGATGAGGCTTTTTACGAAAGGTTCAAAATTGAAACCGGCAAAGACGATACCCGATACTTTGTGCGGGGTCCGCTTGACTGGGAAAAGACCGAAGCAGAACTTGCAAATCCGGAATCATTGACAGCAAGGGTAAATGCAACTTTGAGGGAACAACTCAGGGTTCGCGGTCAATGGCCTGTGTTTGGACGTGGTGATAACCAATGGGCTACCCTCGAAATATCACCACGTAAAGCGCACGAAAAACCATTGCTTGCATATTTCAGGTCGATGCCGGGACAACGGATTCTGGTTATCAACAATCTTTCAGACAAAGAAATAACCATAAATGCTATTGACGACAGCAACATTGAATTTGTAAATCTTTTCAATGACAAAACTGTTGAAGCCCCTTTCAAACTGCAGCCTTATGGTTACCTTTGGCTTGAAGCCTGAGAAGCAGGAATAATTTTAAAAGCCTTCTGAACATAATTACCTGCTTACCGTTAAAAACACCAGGATATTAATCAAATCAAACAGAATTCCAATAAAATGCTGAAAACGTCGAACGCAATCACCAAAACAAATTTCAGTCTGCCCGGTCAGACCAATCTCTATATTGGCAAAGTCCGTGATGTATATTTCATTAAAGGCGAATTACTAATCATGGTAACCACTGACCGTATTTCGGCTTTTGATGTGGTTCTTCCAAAAGGAGTCCCTTATAAAGGCCAGGTGCTTAACCAGATTGCCTCGAAGTTTCTGGATGCTACCTCCGATATAGTTCCAAACTGGAAAATTGCCACCCCCGACCCAATGGTAACTGTTGGAAGGCAATGCGAGCCATATTTGGTTGAGATGGTCATCCGTGGCTATCTTTCAGGGCATGCCTGGCGCGAGTATAAGGAAGGCAGAAGGACCATCTGTGGCATTACCATGCCCGAAGGAATGAAGGAGAACGACCGCTTTCCCGAACCTATCATTACTCCTACCACCAAAGCAAGTGTGGGGCACGATGAGGACATCTCACGCGAAGAGATTTTAAGAACCGGTCTTGTGCGTGAAGAAGAATACCTGAAACTTGAAGATTACACCCGTAAACTATTTCAGCGTGGAACTGAGATAGCTGCCCGGATGGGTCTTATTCTGGTTGACACGAAGTATGAATTCGGGAAAGACGATGAAGAAATTTTTCTGATCGACGAGATTCACACCCCTGATTCCTCGAGGTATTTTTATCTTGAAGGATACGAACGGCGCCAGGCTACAGACGAACCACAGAAACAACTTTCAAAGGAGTTTGTACGCGAATGGCTGATTGCCAATAATTTCCAGGGTAAGGAAGGCCAACAGGTGCCTGAGATGACCGACCTGTTTGTAAACCAGGTTTCGGAGCGCTACATCGAACTCTATGAAAGCATTACCGGCTCACCTTTTGAACGTTCAGATATTTCGGATGTTCCTGGCAGGGTTGAAAGCAATATTCTGAAGTTTATTACGGCGTATTACAGGTAAAAGAATTTAAAGATTTAAAGATTCAAAGATTCAAAGATTCAAGAATTTCAAGGTCTCAGGGTTTCAAGAGTTACAGAGTTTCAGTTGGCATTTGGCAGTTGGCAATGAAAAAAAGGGTTCAATTGTTCACAGGTTACAGAGTTACATTGGTGGCTGAGTATTTTGCGATATAAGTATGTATAATTACGAACTTATAATTCGCAAAATGTATCGAAGCCTAGAATTTCAAGAGTTACAGAGTTACAGAGTTACGGAGTTATAGAGTTACAGAGTTACAGAGTTTTATTTTTGGTGGCTGATTAGTAGTAGTATAAATTTTTTAGGAATTTAGAGAAGGGGTTGGCACGCGTCTTACCTTCTGACGCGTGCCAACCCGAACCAGATGATCTCTTTTGAGATAATTAATTACTGAAGTGCAGAGCGCAGGTGTTCAATCTCTCTTTCTTTCGATGTTTCACCAGTGGTTGAATAAAGGTAGGATAAGAGTTCAAATAATTTATCGAGCACAACTTTTGAATCTACAGGCCTGAATATTTTTTCATCAGCCTTAATTTTAAGTCTCTTCAATAACGAGGCTATCTCATTGCGGGTAAAAACACCGCCCTTGTTTTCGGGATTTATATAAAACATAACCCTGGCCTGTTCTTCCGGGGGAGTTGTATTTTCATCAAGCCAGGCCATCACAAGGCGCTCGCCGGGTAGAATAACCGGATAAACAGACAACCCAAGACTTTGAGCCATAATGATGTATAAAATGCCGATTGCAAATGAATAGCCGGTGTGTGAGTCAAGCAGATTGTTCAGAAACAGAAAACGGGGCTCTGAAACCTGTTGAGAAGGCAATTGCATACAATGAAGGTCAAAAATGATATGATTCAGCACCTTAACCTTTTCCAATGCCGTGAGATTATCGTTTAATTCGAGCCAGATATCACGTCGGATATGATGGATCTGCTGCCTGACCAATTCCTGGTCGAGGCTTTGAAACTGATAGCGGGTAAAAATCAGGTAAGCTTCGAGCAGGTTCGCATTTCCGAAATGAGCCCATTTGGTAAGATCGAGAAATAGCTGGTCGTATTGGATACTATGAATAATATCCTCAATGCGGTGTTGAATTGAATTATCGAAGGTATTCTCCCAGAGTGATTCAAGCAATGGCACGGCAGAAGTACCATAAGAAAATATCTGATCGCGGACCTTTACGAAGGAACCATGATCAGGTTCATCGAGCAGGCTGATCAACGCCTCTAGCTGGGGGTCAGTATCCGGAGCAAAATTCATTTCACAAATTTACATCACAAATACAGCACTTCACAGGGGGTATCGTTGAAAATTTATCAACACCCTGTTGTTTAATAAATTATGATGGTAAAAAATGTGTTAGCCCCAGCAATGAAGCCTATTCCGGAAGGTTTACCAACCTCGCGAGTACGTTTGAAATCAGGGATTCAATCACCGGGTGATAATCTTTGCTGTACTTTTTCTCAACACGATTGGCCACTATTACACAAACCGTGAGCGTTTGGTGACCAAGCATTGCACCCAGTCCATAAAGTGCGGAGGTTTCCATTTCGAAATTAAATACTTTCCTGCCTTTCAGCTCAAAAGAAGCGATAGCGGCATTAAGATCAGGATGTGTGGTTTCAAGTCGCAGAATCCTTCCCTGTGGACCATAAAAACCGGGAGCTGTAGCAGTCATCCCCTGCTGGAAGCCCTTTCCGATGTGTTCAAGCAATTTCGGGGAGCAGGCTACTGCGTAAGGCCGCGGAAAAATATCGGGCCATGCGGTCTGTTCAATAAATGCATTTGTGATGTCGCGGTCCATTACTTTGGGAAGGTCTTTATAGTAATACAACATTCCGTCGAGACCGATGCCATAAGTAGATGCAACAACTGAATCAACAGGAATTCCGGCCTGCAGTGCCCCGGAGGTTCCCAACCTGATTATATTAAGCGAGGTGTGCTCCTGTTTCGCCTCCCGTTTTTCAAGATCAATGTTTACCAGTGCGTCGAGTTCATTCAATACGATATCAATGTTATCGGTACCCATTCCTGTGGAAAGTACCGTCAGTCTTTTATTACCGATGTATCCGGTATGGGTAACCATTTCGCGGTTCTGCCTGGTTACCTCAATCCTGTCGAAATGCTTTGAAACGCTGGGAACCCTGCCGGGATCGCCTACAACAATTATATCCCGGGCAAGCTCTTCCGGTCTGAGGCTAAGATGATAAACACTTCCGTTGGGGTTAAGTATTAATTCTGATTCACCAATCCGAGACATAATCAATTCTTAATTGTTAATAAAGAGAGCGTTGTTGACAAACTCAATGAACAAAGGTAAGAAATATACACGCAGCTATGAATAATATTCTGGTTCCTTACGACTTCAATCCGCCGTCAGCACTGGCATTGGACTGGTCAATCCGACTTGCCCGGCAGCTTAAGTGTGCAATCACCCTACTTTATGTAAGTGAAATACAGGGCTTTATGTCATCGATTTTCAACCATGAACAGGATGAAGAGCTTATCGAAAAGATCAGTGATCAATTGGATACCACGGCTGCACATATTTCGCTGAAAAGCGGGGTAAATATTGAGGCCCGGATGCAACAGGGCAGGGTTTACAAAACTATTATCGACATGGCAGCAGAAACCGGAGCAGCTTTCATTGTGATGGGAACCCGCAACAACGATCCATTGGAGCGGGACGAAAAGCCCATGGTGGGACGAAACACTTCGAGGGTGATCCGCATGGCTTCCTGTCCTGTAATAACCATCGACAGCAATTTGCTTTCGGTGGGATTCAAAAACCTGCTGCTGCCACTCGACCTCACCAAAATCAGCCTTCAGAAAACGGTTTGGGCTATAAAAATGGCCGGAATTTTCGGAGTCGGCATCAAAGCGGTTTCGGCACTCTGGTCGGTAAACGACCCCGAAATTATGGACAGGCTGCTGATTCAGATGCAACAGGTAAAAGTCACTATTGAAGAAGCAGGTATCAAATGTTCAACCAAAATTATAGAAAACCCAGCAGGTGAAAAAACTTCGGTACCTGCAATTCTGGATTATGCAGAGAAAGAAGGAGATATCGGCCTGATTGTTATCATGACTCAACAGGAATCAGCTTTGGTTGAATTCTTTGTCGGTTCACATGCTCAGGAGTTTATCAGGCTTTCGCAGATACCGGTGATGTCGGTGGTGCCGGTAGAAAACTGAGCAATAAAAGCCTTTTAAGCACAACGGAGCAATGGGAAGAACCTGTCTTGTTCATCACCAGCCAAACGGCACTATCCTCCGGCACAAAGAGATCTGTCTGCCATTTGCCTCGTTCGGATTCCAGACACTTCAGGTTATTGAAAAATAAAACCAATCCTGAAAGAGATGCGGTTATAATTGGTGAAAACAACCTTATCATAACTCCCCCACATATAATATGCCTCATGGTGCGACAACTGCTGGTAATTGTAGCCGAGGCCGGCAATGAAATAATTGCCGCCCCCCAGCGCTACCCTGATACCGGCTTCGGGATTGAGCAGAATCCCGCCATAGGTATCCGTGATATTGCCATTGTAGTCAGTTTGCTGCTGTTTCTCAACCGGGAAGGCATAACCCATCCTGAATGAAAGAAACGGAGAAAATGACTCCGTCATGAAGAAATATTTTGCTTCGGCAAACAGAGGCAAAACTCCACGGTCAAAATGTTCATAACCTAACCCAAGGCCCGTAAAAAACCGCTGCTGCCATTGCCAGCCATTCACCATGGTGAGTGAGGGTTTTGGCTGAAATCCATCCTGGCCCTCCCCAAACAACAAAGCGATGGTACTTTGATTGTAAAAGCCGCTATTTTTCAGATCCTCACCCGAATAACCGCCTTTCCCGATATATTCTATTTCATTCTGATCAAGTTGTGTTATCCCACATTCATTGGCAATCCGGCAGCCACCAAGGCTATCCTGTGAAAATATCTTTCCGTAAATTACATCCCCGGATTTAAGGTAAACTGTCACCTCTTTCCTGCTCTGAGCATGAATTCCCAGGGAGAAACCAATAATAAACATCAACAACAAAAAAACCATCCTGCTTAAAATATTGTTGACCGGGCGGACTTTTTGCATAAATTATGGAATTATGACGGGAATATGGCTTAGTAAACGGAGGCTGTCGAGATCGGAATAATCATACTGGTAAAGCCCGTCGGCGACGATCATCATCAGTAAACCGTTGTATGGAATCACATCGTAGGTTTTGATGTCGGCAAAATGCGCAAGCTGATGCATGTGTATTTCCATAGGATCAGTGGCATCGTAAACCTTGAGTCCGGCATCACCGTCGCAGATAAACAGGGTATGGTTATCAATGCCCAGCCCTTGCGGGTTAAACATAGGGTATGATTTCACCAGGAACGGATTGGTAATGGAAGAAATATCCACCACGTCCAACTGATTGGTAAAGCCGTTGCATTGTGTGCCGGACCGCAACGTTACGTAAGCCAGATTTCCTTCGATCACAACCGGGTCGCACGAGTTGATATGCGTAAAAACAGAGAGAAAAGTCGGGGTAGCGGGCGAACTGAGGTCATAAACCATCATCCCGGTTGTGGTTCCAAGGAACAATTTGTTGTTATATGGAAAAATTGTTTCAACCTGTCGGTCGAGTGCAATGGTATTGCCTACTGTTATGCCTGGTGTTGTAGCAATGTTGAAAACCTTCAGGTTGTTGTTATGCACCGCGTACATATAATCGGCATTGATGGTAAAACGCGCCATTGATCCGCTGATGCCTGTTGCCGAAGGGCCGATACTCACCTCATTGGAGCCAATTGCCGGCGACCCCAACCCGTCGAATTGAACATACATGTTGTGGAGACCAACGCCCTTTTCAACCACTTCGGTCACATCTTTCGTTTCCCAGCCAACAACGACTCCCTTTGCAAAGTCTAGCCCATAGACAGGGTAGTTATAATCCGGTGGGGGCAGAACATTGGGAAAAGCGTCCTTCACCCGGTCAACTTCAACAGGATTGGACGGATTGGTGATATCGATGGCAACCAGATCGATAAAACTGTCTGCAAAAAGAATGTTATTGCGGATGGCTATGTCCACGTTGCCCGGAATTTCCACAAAAGCGATCATTTCGGGAGCCGATGGGTTGGTATTGTTGATAACATGAACCCCTTTGTGGTATTCATTTACAAAAATGAAATTGTCTTTAAAATAGATCTTCCCCGGACTTTCGAGTGCCCTGGGTGACGTCGTTTTTACAGATCCCCTGAATTCGTCAAGCCCCATGTAAACCGGCACATTGGCTTTGTAGGTAATTTCTTCGTATGTATTGTCTTTGCATCCTGAAAAGAGAAGGACTCCTGAAACCAGGAAAAAGAAGCTCATTAGAAAGTGGAAGGTGGTTTTCATGGCTTTTGAATTAAAAATACGATGGTTAGATGAGAGATGTTCAAAAAGGTTGCACCTGTTATAGTTGAGGCTGATTATCTATTTCAGTTTCATTCTTAATCCAAGCTGAAACGAAGGCCACGCCATTCTTGCGCTCCGGATATTGTATGGTTGGGAACCATTCATAAAAAATAACTGAAGTCCGGTTTGACCATACGCCGAAAGGTTGCCGGAAACATTTACTTCGGCCCCGATACCCGTAAGTGATGACAATTGAATTCCCCTGATGCCAGCCTGACTGCTTTCGGAACCGGATAATATACCTTGCGTGTACGTATCGGTGTTACTTCGGCTGGCCACTCCTTTCTCCAGAATGACTGACTGACTTGCGAACATTCCGAAACGCTTCCGCTCCAATATCGCATAGCGGATAACCAATGGAACACCGAGATAATACAATTCGTTGCTATATTGATGGTACGATTTGTTCATTTCAAATGTTTTTACCTGGTAGCCAAGCCGTGTATAAAGCAGCCCAATTTCAACATACCATCGGTGGTAGAATTGCTTACTGATCATAAAGCCAAAAGAAAGAGGAGCATCGTGCGAAACATTTTTAATTTCCTCAAAATACGAAGTTTCATTGGCAACCTCCGCCGTAAGCCCGTCGTGGCTATAGTTACTTTTTGGTGAATTGAGCGCCGATTCCTTACCGGACATTTCAATTGCAGCCGAGGTACCATAGCCCAGGGCCAGTTGCCAATTACTATTACCCCGTTCATCCTTAACCGGAGGTTTAACAGTAACTGACTCCGGAATATCCGGCGGGTTCAGATTGCTGATCACCACTGGTGCAGGGGTGACTTCTGCAAACGCTGCACTGTCAGCGGCAAAGCCATTAAGATTACTTTCCGTTGCCAGCAATTTCTCTCCGGGTGAGGTATCCTCATTTTTCTGGCTTAATTCGGTGGTAAATCTGGGTTCTCCGGACTGAGCTAATTTTTGATCGGCCCTTTGAATGGATACGGGAACATATCTTTGATTGGATGAATTGTTGTTGCTGCTTTTTACAACAAACGACGGCTGAATAACACTTTTATGTAAGCTTTCCGCCTTAGCAACAGGACTATTTACGGCATCTTTCACTTCATTTTGATTAACTGCCGGTTTACTTTCAGACCGGAAATCCGGTTTTTCGTCAGTCACAAGCAATGAGAATCCGACACCCATCAGTATGAGTACCGATGCCGCCATTGCCAGATACCGAAACAGGACAATCCGTTTATTCCTGCGTGTTTGCCACTCAATACGGCTCCACATATCCGCAGGAGGCTCAGCTTCAAACTGAGACAGCACCGGGCCGGTAAGTTTCTTTATTTTATCATTATCGTTCTGCATTTTCTTATCGGTTTTCTGTCAGACGCTTCTGCAACCAGGCTCTTGCCCGGGCATATTGCGACTTGGATGTACCCTCGCTGATGCTGAGCATTTTTCCAATTTCCTTGTGCGAAAGATCTTCCACAGCATAAAGGTTAAACACTGTCCGGAAACCTGTTGGCATTTGCTGAATGTGGTTCAATAAAACCTCTGATTTGATCTGGTCTGCCGAAGGCTCTTCCTCATCGGCCAACTCATTCATATTGTCCAATTCTATACTGAACCGTAACACATCATTTTTCCTCAGTAATTCCAGTGAAATATTGACCATAATCCTTCGAATCCAACCTTCCAGTGAACCCTGAAACTTAAAAGTACCCAGTTTTGTGAATACACGGATAAATCCTTCCTGCAAAAAGTCTTCAGCCATATTGCGATCCGACGCATAGCGAAGGCACACCCCGAACATTTTGCGGGCATACATATCATATAAACGCCTCTGAGCCTGAGAATTACCATTAAGGCAATCCTTCAGGAGTTGTCTTTCATCCATCAATAATACAGAAGCGCTTTAAGTCCGGACCAAAACTGAGATGCATGGTTGTTGAAATGGTTGCATTGCAAACTTAGTAATATTAAAGTCTCACCCCCCTTCTCTCCTGAAAAAGGAGAGGGGAGCTTTCTTCAAATCCCATATAATCATGATGGAATGTTGGAAGGATGGAACAATGGTTCTTCGGCTTGGTTCGACTTCGCTCACCAACCGTCGCTCAGGAACCATGATTGAATGTTGGAATTAGCAGATTAGCTGATTATTTGATTAGTTGATTAGCTGATTATTTGATTAGCATATTAGCATATTAGCATATTAGCTGATCAGTTAATGGGGATAATGGAATGTTGGAATATTGGAAAAATGGAATGTTGGAATGTTGCAAGCGGTCGGGGAAATTTGCCATTCAATAGAATATATCCTATCTGAAAGATTTTTGATTGTAAAGACGCAATGCTTTGCGTCTCTTTTAAAATGGAATACACAGAAACTAGATGAATCCAAATTTTCTTTCTGAATTTAAATGAGCCGGAATGAACAGAATAATGATCTAAATTTGCAGCAATTTAATTAAAACTCCGATCAGGAATCCATCTGCGATTGGGAATGTTATCAAAATCCGTTAAATGAAAGCTGAAATTATTACCATAGGTGACGAACTGCTGATCGGGCAGGTGATCGATACCAACTCCGCCTGGATGGCTGAACAACTGAACCTTATCGGGGTGAAAGTCGCTCAGATAACCAGCATTTCCGATAACCGTGACCACATTCTCACAACTCTGAAAGAAGCATCGGCAAGGGCCGAAGTTATCATCATGACCGGCGGACTTGGCCCAACGCGCGATGACATCACCAAACCCGCACTCTGCGAATATTTTGGTACCCGATTGGTTTTCAACCAGGAGTCGTTCGATAATGTGGCCAGGATTTTCAGATTGAGAAACTACACCATGACAATGCTCAACAGGGGTCAGGCAGAAATTCCTGAAAACTGCACCCCGCTGCTCAATGTAAACGGAACGGCCCCCGGAATGTGGTTTGAGCAGAAAGGCAGAATCTATGTTTCAATGCCGGGTGTTCCGTTTGAAATGAAAGCCATCATGGAAGAGCACATTCTGCCCCGGTTAAAGGCTTTAAGCAGGATTTCAATCGTTCATCGCACCATTCTTACGCAGGGAGTTGGAGAGTCGTTTCTGGCAGCAAAGATCGAAGCCTGGGAAAATGATCTGCCTTCGAATATTAAACTGGCTTACCTGCCCCAACCTGGTATTGTCAGGTTGAGGCTCACCGGATCAGGGCCGGAAAAGAGCATAGTGGAATCTGAAATAAATAAATATACAGATGCGCTCTACCAATTAATACCAGAATACATCTATGGCGAAGGCAATGACTCACTGGAACTGGTCGCAGGCAAACTATTGAAAGCGCATCAATACACCCTGGCCACAGCCGAAAGCTGCACCGGAGGCTATATTGCCCACCTAATTACAGGCATCCCCGGAAGTTCAGACTATTTTAAGGGATCGGTGGTGGCCTATGCCAATGAGATTAAAGAAAATGTGCTGGGTGTTTCACCCAAAACCATAGAAAAATATGGTGCTGTCAGCGAGGAAACTGTTTTCGAAATGGCAGCCGGTATCATCAGGCAATTCAAAACGAACTGTGCCATAGCGGTTTCAGGCATTGCCGGGCCAGATGGCGGTACAGATGAAAAACCTGTAGGCACCATCTGGATTTGCGTTCTGACACCCAAAGGCGCAGAAACACGTAAGTTTACCTTTGGTGAACACCGCGGCCGTAACATCAGAAGGGCTGCTCTCGCAGCCCTAGATATGCTTAGAAAACAACTTTTATTAGTCACGGAGATATAGCCAAAACAGAGTTGATTGCATTGATGTCAACCAGGATCATATTGAAAGTATAATGTTTAAGAATGTGATATCAGTTCCTCAATTTGCTCAATAAGTTAATCGGGATTACCTCACCCCCAGCCCTCTCCTAAAGGAGAGGAAATTATCTCCATATCAATGAATTGCAATGTTTCAAGAAGTTTCTTTTATATTTCAATTAATTTCAGAATTCTGGTATGTTAGGCACCTTCTCCTAAATGAGAGGGCAGGGGTGAGGTGATCACTTCACAACCGTAACACTTCCCTGCTGTGTAAACATTTTCCCAAGATAATCCGCATTTGACCTCTCCCCGGCCCTCTCCAGAGGAGAGGGAGTTGGTTCCATATCAAGGAGTTGCAATGTTTCAAGGTTGATTTTTCATAAATTGGTTATTTGACATTTGCCCAAATAGCTAACGGGGTTTGACACCCGCCTAACCGACTAATGATTGCTTCTCAATAAATATCGAGTTGGTCAGTCGGGCAGGTCTGCAATCCGAACCGGAGCGAAGCGGAGTTCAGCGAAGCTAAATCCGAAATTTTCTTTTGATATCAGAAAAACAACTGCTGTCGTGTTTGGATTTTACCCGATTCTCATTAAGCCGGCTAGTTGCAAAAAATATTCCTGCGACCAGATATCAGTTTCGTCTTTATTTTTAAGAAAAGGCAGTACATCCTTCTTTATCAATGAAATATCAGTTTTAGCAATTTTATCGCGTAGAAGATCTAAAAAATCCATGTTACAGAACGCGAAATTTGTAATGTCTCCACTCTGGCGACTACGTTCAATAAAATGCTTTAGATTCATCTCAACTCCCTTACCCACATACCACTGGAAATCATACCAATCGCGTCCTTTAACCCGTGTTTTCCATTTTCGGAAAAGCAAGGCATGCATTTTACCGGCATAAAGATAGGGCAAGGAATAACAACGCGTCATAAATGAGAATGGGTGCATT
>JBBQBC010000108.1:0-12988 GCA_038317155.1 Bacteroidales bacterium | reverse complement strand
ATCTTCAAGGTTTGCCTTAAGTTCTTCCATCTCCTTCTGAGGTTGCGGGCCTTTGCTATCCAGACGCTGCCGCGCCTTATCAACGGCCTGATATAGACGGGTTTTGGCGAATGGTTTCAGCAAGTAGTCAACGGCATTCATTTCAAATGCTCTGATGGCAAACTCATCGTAAGCCGTGGTAAAAACAATCTGTGGCGGATCGGGAAGCAGCTCCAGCAATTCAAACCCGGTTATTTTCGGCATCTGCACGTCCAGAAAAATCAGGTCGGGCCTCACTTCGTTGATCATCTTCAGGGCTTCAAAGCCGTTTTCACATTCACCGGCTACTTCAATATCCGGGTCACCACTCAGATAATGCCTGATGATGTCGCGTGCAGGCGGTTCATCGTCGATGATCAGTACTTTAATATTTGTCATGTCCGGGAAATTTCAATTTAACTTCAAAGGTACTTTCTGTTTTAGAAATTTTTGCCAGGTTGGTCATTCCATAAACCATCTGCATGCGTTTCATCACGTTGGCCAGACCGGTTCCGGTGCCCCGCTTGCCTGGAAGAACAGGATCGAAATTGTTGGTTACACAGATCTCCAGCCATCCATTGTCCTGTCTGCCCGATATCCTGACAAAGGATTGTCCGGGTGTATCGTAAACGCCATGCTTCACCGCATTCTCAACCAGGGGTTGTAGGATCATGGGGGGAAGCGGCCAGTCCAGTATTCCTTCAGCAAACGAATCCTCCACATTCAGCCGGCCGCCAAACCTTACTTTTTCAATATCGAGGTAAAGGCGAAGGTGATACAACTCCTGCTTCAGCGTACTCATTTTAGTGTCGGAAAAGTTAATCGAATAGCGCATAAATTCCGACAATTTGATTACCATTTCCTGAGCTTTTTCAGGATTGGTGATGGTGAGTGAACTGATTGAATTTAAGCTGTTGAATAAAAAGTGTGGCTTTATCTGGGCACGGAGCGAATTCAGTTCACTTTCATGAAGCAGGCTTTGCAGTAATTCTTCCCTTGCTTTTCGCTCTTTCAGGTTCTGGTAGTTGATCAGCAGATAAAAAACGATCACCATAATTATATAGAGCAGCAATCCGGCAAGTATCCTCACGACCATGGTATCGTTCAGCATCTGCATATATGCCGTGTTGTGGCCTGAAATTAAACCAAGTATCAGGTAACTGCCTGCAAACCATAGAAGCATGGTAACAGCGCTGCTTGTGGCATGGCGAAGGATCATCTCCTGCCGGTTCAGCTTATCATAGTCGGAGAACTTAACCAGAAACCAGAGTCCGATGCCCAGCAGCGCAAACACAGAACTAAAGATCAACGCCTCGGTTAGGGCCATGATGTCATCAACTCCAAGCTGTGAGGTAACAATTATATAATGTATAACCGCAATTGCCAGCCATGCACCTGCATAGACCGGCAAAAGCTTGTTTTTATAGAGTTTTGTGAACATATCAGACTGATGATACTTTAATAGCTCTTAAGCTCACCCCCGCCAAAGATATTGGATCCTTTAATTATCAGCAACTTACTATAATCTACATTGACGTTTCTACGTTTATCCGAAAAACCACCAAATGCATTAAACGATTCCAGTTTTACATTCCAGTCGTTAGGGATTATCAGGGTGGAGCCGCCAAAAATAGCTGTCATTTCAATGGAATTAGAGCCGGGAGCCAACTGACACTGGGTCAGGTCGATTTTTGACCCCCCAAATATACTTACGATTTTCCCGCCTTTAAAGTTTTGAGAATGTATGCTACGTTCAACACCACCGAAAAAGGCCGTTTCATCAATATAATCACCATCCATATTCAAATCTTCAGTTTGATAATTGTTCTGATTAGGATTCTGCCAATGATTCCATCGGCTCAAATGCCTCGATCTGAAGGATTTCGAAAAAATTAAGCTTAATCCAACTAATATGATTATGACCGGCCAGTAGGTTCTCATTAGCTGATAAGGATAAAAACGATCAGCCAGAAACAGGACCCCAACAGTAATCAGCAAAAGACCCCAGCTGTATTTGCGGTCGCCGATGTTAACCACACCTATTGCAACCAGCAGCATCGGCCAGGAAAATATCAATCTCCAGGTGTCTTCATTTATTAAATACATGTTGCGCAGCATGTAAAGTAATCCGAAAATGACGATAATAATACCGACAAACGTTGTTTTTAATTGATGTCGTGGCCTCATCATCCGGTTGTTTTCATCAATGGTTTCCATTTTTATGAATTTTAAATTAGTGATTGTTTGATTTTTCAACAAAAGTATGATGTTGCAGGATGAATATTCCAGTACAAATCGGTAAACAAAGATAATTATCCGGTAAACGGGGCTGTTTCAGCAATAAAAAAACCCGGGGAGTTTTTAAGTCCCCGGGATCCCCAAAGTAATCATCAATTATGAAAAAATTAACCCAAAACTCAAAAATATATGCTTAATCAAGATCAGGCAGATCGGGTAAGCCGTGCAGATTCCCAATGTATCTGGCGTGGTTGAATGCTTCGCCATATCGCATGAGTCTGAAAATTTCAATCTGAACAGCCATTGAAATCAGCCTTTTTGCTTCAATTTCAGTGAACGTTTCACCGAGCAACCTGTTATAGGTTTCTGCGGCTTCGGGAGGATAGTTGCGCCTGATCTGCTTGTCAACAATTTGTTCAACAATCAGGCTAAAACTTCCTGCACGCTTAAGTAAGTTCATCATAATGCAGTAATTCTGGTAGTTGCAGTAATATTAGTAGTTGTAGTGGAAGAAGTCAGCTTCAGAGAGCTTTCATACTTTATCATTTAAACCCCAAAAAGTAACATAGATTCACTTAGTTTAGAATGATTATAAACTAATAGATTCCCGCTGTTGACAACTAGCCGCGATTCAGGTTGGTCTGCTTTTAAAAGAAGTGTAATTTTGCCTTCAAATTATACGATCAGTGTCGGACATTCTCAATCAGTTGAATGAAGCTCAACAAAAGGCTGTAATAAGTAGTGAAGGACCGGTAATGGTGATAGCCGGTGCCGGAAGCGGAAAAACCAGGGTATTGACTTACCGGATTGCCTGGTTGCTCAGCCAGGGAGTTGATCCTTTTCACATTTTGGCCCTTACTTTTACCAACAAGGCCGCCAAAGAGATGAAAGAGCGTATCATCAGCCTGGTTGGCAGCAGCGATGCCCGCAATGTGTGGATGGGTACTTTTCACTCAATATTTGCCAGAATTTTAAGGGTTGAAGGACACTTCATTGGCTATCCTCAGAATTTCACGATTTACGATACCGATGACTCGAAAAGCCTGCTGAAGACCATCATTAAAGAGCTTCAGCTTGATCCAAAAGTTTACACCCCTGGAAACGTTTTTTCAAGGATATCTTCCGCCAAATCGAATCTTATTTCCGTTGATGATTACAACAACAACAGCGAAATCATGGAAACGGACCATGCTGCCAACCGGCCTCTGACCGGGGAGATTTTCAAGCATTACCGCGCCCGCTGTTTTAAAGCCGCGGCTATGGATTTTGACGATCTGCTTTTCAATACCAATGTGTTGCTGCGCGATTTTCCGGAAGTGCTGTTTAAATACCAGAAGAAGTTTAAATATATTCTGGTTGATGAATACCAGGATACCAACCATGCTCAATACCTGATTGTGAAGAAACTGGCTGCCCGCAATGAAAACATCTGCGTGGTCGGCGATGATGCCCAGAGCATCTATTCGTTCAGGGGAGCCAATATTCAGAACATCCTCAACTTCAGGAACGACTATCCTGATGTTAAGACTTTCAAACTTGAACAAAACTATCGTTCAACCAAAGTGATTGTTAACGCGGCCAACAGCATCATTGCGCGGAACAAGGATCAGATATTCAAGCAGGTATGGACTGAAAATGAAGAAGGCAATCTCATACAGGTTCTGAAAGCAAGCAGCGATATTGAAGAAGGTGCGTTGGTAGCCAATTCGGTCTTCCAGACAAAAATGAATCTTCAGCTTCCCAACAGCGATTTTGCAATTCTTTACCGGACAAATGCCCAGTCAAGGGCACTGGAAGAATCGCTCAGAAAACTGAATATTCCCTACCGTATTTATGGTGGTCTTTCATTTTACAAACGAAAGGAAATCAAGGATCTTCTGGCTTATTTCAGGCTGGTTGTCAATACGCACGACGATGAAGCCTTCCATCGTATTATTAATTTCCCGCCCCGTGGTATCGGCAACACCACCCTTGATAAGCTTACATTGGCAGCCGGTCAGAACAATCTGAGTTTGTTTGAAACAGCAACTTCAGTAGGACATTTTGCACCAGGTCTTCCACGGTCAACTGCTGCGAAAATCGAGGATTTCACCACCATGATCGCTTCATTCAATGCGCAACTTCAGCGGATTAATGCCTATGAGTTAGCCTATAAAATTGCGACCCGCTCAGGCCTTATGAAAGAGCTGGCAGCAGACGATTCGGAGGAAGGACTATCGCATATGCAGAACAGCGAAGAGCTTTTAAATGCCATAAAGGACTTCTGCGAAAAAGAACAAACGCTTTTCCCGGTTGATGAGACCGGTGAAATGGAGGATAACGCTGAACAGCCAAGGTCACTCGATCTGTTTATGCAGGAAATCGCCCTGATGACGGACGCTGACAGCGATGACAAGGACAACAGGAATAAGGTCACGCTCATGACCATTCACGCCGCAAAAGGCCTTGAGTTTCCGTATGTTTTTATAGTTGGATTAGAGGAAAATCTTTTCCCGTCGATAATGTCGTTGCAAACCCGCGCCGAAATTGAAGAAGAGCGTCGCCTGTTTTATGTTGCGCTTACCCGTGCCGAAAAAAGGGTAACGCTTTCGTATGCAGAATGCCGTTACAGATGGGGAAACCTGACTTCGAACGAGCCAAGCCGTTTCCTGGAAGAAATTGACGATGCCTATATTGAGCAGACCACACGAAGGGTTCAGGCCAAATCATTCGACTCGTCCCCGGTCATGCAGAAAGCTCCGGTGTTTATTAAAAAGAGCCTTAAGAAATTATTGACAAGTGATGATGGGGCGGGCGCGAATACTGCAGAAACACCCGTTGAACTGATTCAACCCGGAGTCGAAGTTGAGCATGAACGCTTTGGCTTGGGTAAAGTGCTGAGTGTAGAAGGCAACGGATCGAACATTAAAGCAACAGTATTTTTTTCGATCGTAGGACAGAAACAACTATTGCTGAAGTTTGCCAGGCTAAAACTGGTAAACAGGTCATAGAATTCCGACGCTTTGATGAGTCCGGATGTTGAATCCGGTCGCTTTTTAATTCTTTTTTTTATCCTGAAAGAGAATTTGATTGAAAATAAATTATCTTTGCACCCGAAAGATTCACCCCGTTATCTCCTTGCTAAATATAACAAAACCGCTTATATACCTGATGCGGTGAGGGTGAATCGTTTTATACAACAGGTAGTTGATATATTGCGCTTTTACCCTGCCGGATTTTAACAGCCCTTTTTTTACCCTAAGAATAAATTTTTTAGCATAACAAACTAACTTTATGGATTATAACAGCACCCGCGACAAACTCATTATACCTGAGTATGGGCGCAATGTACAGAAAATGGCAAATTTCCTTGGAACCATTGAAGATCGCGAAAAGCGAACCAATATGGCAAAAGCACTGGTAAACATAATGGCCCAGTTGCATCCTGACCAAAGGGATACCGTTGATTTTAAAAGAAAATTGTGGGATCATCTTTACATTATTTCAGACTTCAAACTGGATGTAGATGGCCCCTACCCGGCGCCATCACCTGAAGAACGGATGGAGAGACCTCAAACCATCCCATATCCCCAGGAAGTCATTAAGTTCAGGCCTTATGGCAAGAATATTGCCAAAATAATTGAGAAGGCTACACTTTTTGAAGATGGGCCCGAAAAAGATGCTTTGGTGAAAAATATTGCAAACCACCTTAAAAAATCCTACCTGAACTGGAACCGTGATTCAGTAAATGATGAGCTGATCACTGACCACCTGAAAGAACTTTCGCATGGCAAACTCAAGCTCAGCGATGATATGCGGCTGGCCCATACCAATGATTTACTCGCGAAAACACCGGGACAAGGTGCTTCAACTGTGACACCAGCCAACCCCCGCCGGAAGAAATTCAACCCAAGAAACGACAAAAGTTCCAATTATCGTGACGTGCGGAACCGCAAAAAGAATTAACCCGGAAATTAGCTCTGCTGAGCTAATTATTCTGCCTGAAATTATTCCTTTTATTAATTAAGGTAACTAGGCTATATTTATGAGTTCGTTCATTATAAAAGGGGGCAAAAAACTTTCCGGCGAAATTACCCCACAGGGTGCCAAAAACGAGGCATTGCAGATTCTATGCGCTACACTGCTTACATCTGAAACAGTTACCATCCGCAACATTCCCGATATCAGGGATGTAAACAAGCTTATTGAGCTACTTGCAGAAATGGGTGTTGATGTAAAATCTTCCGGCATTGGCAGCTATACATTCAAGGCGGAAAATATAGATCTTGACTATCTGAAAACCACTGAATTTCGTAAAAAAGGGGCAGGACTGCGTGGTTCGGTCATGATTCTGGGGCCGCTGCTTGCCCGGTTTGGTAAAGGATATATTCCTCATCCAGGCGGTGATAAAATCGGGCGACGCAGGTTAGATACCCACTTTATCGGCCTGCAGAAACTGGGCGCCCGTTTCAGTTCGGAAGGTCCCAACAGTTTTTACAGCATTGATGCCTCGGAGTTAAAAGGTTGCTATATGCTGCTTGATGAAGCATCGGTAACCGGCACTGCCAATGTGTTAATGGCAGCCGTAATGGCCAAAGGAACCACTACAATTTTCAATGCAGCCTGCGAGCCATACCTCGTGCAGCTTTGCAGAATGCTGATCAGTATGGGCGCGCGAATTTCAGGCGTAGGCTCAAATCTGCTTGTGATCGAAGGTGTGGAAAAACTTGGCGGAACCACACACACCATGCTTCCCGACATGATAGAGATCGGGAGTTTTATTGGCCTTGCTGCCATGACAGGTTCTGCCATTACCATTAAAGATGTGCATTTTCAGGAACTTGGACTCATACCGGAGGTTTTCAGACGATTGGGGATTAAAATGGAACTCAGGAACGATGATATTTTCATTCCGGCTCAGGAAAGCTATGAGGTAGAAACGTTTATGGATGGATCCATTATGACCATTGCGGATGCACCCTGGCCTGGTTTCACACCCGACCTTATCAGCATTGCCCTGGTGGTAGCTACCCAGGCAAAAGGGAGTGTGCTTATTCATCAGAAAATGTTTGAAAGCCGCCTCTTTTTCGTGGACAAACTGATTGAAATGGGGGCCCAGATCATCCTTTGCGATCCGCACCGTGCCACGGTAATCGGGTTGAATCATCAGTACCCTTTGCGTGGCATTACCATGTCGTCGCCTGATATCAGGGCGGGGGTGGCACTTCTGATCGCTGCATTATCAGCCAAGGGTAAAAGCCAGATTGATAACATCGAACAGATTGATCGTGGCTATCAGAATATTGATGGCCGATTGCGGGCACTTGGGGCTGATATTGAAAGATCCGACAATTAACACCCTTATTAAACTGACAAATTGGCGCTTACAGCCTTACTGGCAAACTATTTGCTGGTCCAGGTTGATCAATTTTTGAGCAATACCAGATGAAAATATTTAACAATATGAGTAAACCACGCAAAACCAAACCCGAATCAGATCAAACAGTTGTCAATAAAGCAAATTTCGAGGAAAGTGCTGAGGCAGGTGATGATGAATCAACCGTCGAAAGTACACAATGGCCTGATAATAATGAAGCCGGTAATGAAGACATAATTGCAGGTCTTAACAAAAAGATCGAAGAACTGAATGACAAATTTCTCCGTTTATATTCTGAATTTGACAATTACCGAAAACGGGTGATCAGGGAAAAATCTGAATTGAGTAAAAACGCATCAGAAGAGGTCATTGTTACCTTGTTGCCGATTCTCGATGACTTTGAGAGGGCAATCAGTTCATTTGAAACTACAGATACCGTTGAGCCGTTAAAAGAAGGTACTCTCCTGATTTACAATAAGCTCAAAAACAGCCTGACTCAAAAAGGGCTGCAGGAAACAGAAGCGATGGGCCTGCCGTTGGATACTGATTTTCATGAAGCCATTGCCAACGTGCCTTCACCATCCAAAGATCTTAAAAATAAAATCATAGATGTTTCCCAAAAAGGTTATACCCTGAATGGTAAAGTAATCAGGTTTGCCAAGGTGGTGGTAGGGAGTTGATTTCGGATTTCGGATTTCGGATTTCGGATTTCGGATTTCGGATTGCAGATTGCGGATTTCGGATTTCGGATTGCGGATTGCGGATTGCGGATTGCGGATTGCAGATTGCGGATTGCAGATTGCGGATTGCGGATTGCGGATTGCGGATTGCAGATTGCGGATTGCAGATTGCGGATTGCAGATTTCGGATTGCGGATTGCGGATTGCAGATTGCGGATTGCAGATTGCAGATTGCAGATTTCGGATTGCGGATTTCGGATTGCGGATTGCGGATTGCGGATTTCGGATTGCGGATTTCGGATTGCGGATTGCGGATTGCGGATTGCGGATTGCGGATTTCGGATTGCAGATTTCGGATTGCGGATTGCAGATTTCGGATTTCGGATTTCGGATTGCGGAATCAGGGATTTCTGAAAATAAAAATTGGTTTCGGGACTTAAAAATCGGGACAATAGTGAGATATTGGAGAAGACTGAATTTTTCGGTCTTTGATTAAGATAAATAACATCTGTTGTACAAAGCGCTGAAAAAGTGACGAAAAGAGATTATTACGAATTACTGGGTGTTCCGCGTAATGCGGGTGAAGCCGAAATCAAAAAGGCTTACCGCCAGATGGCTTTGAAGTTCCATCCTGACAAGAATCCGGGAAACAAGGATGCCGAAGATCACTTTAAAGAGGCGGCAGAAGCCTATGAAGTGCTTAGTAATCCTGACAAGCGCGCCCGGTATGACCAGTTTGGTCACGATGGTCTCCGCAATGGCGGCGGCGGTGGTGGCTATGGTGGCGGCATGAGCATGGATGATATTTTCAGCCAGTTCGGCGATATTTTTGGCAGTGCCTTTGGAGGCGGCTTCAGTGGATTTGGAGGTGGAGGCGCGCGTCGCCGGGTAAATAAAGGTACCAATCTTCGGGTAAAAGTCAAACTTACCCTCGAAGAAGTCGCCACCGGTGTTGAGAAAAAAATAAAAGTAAATAAGCTTGTCTCCTGCAACACCTGCAATGGCTCAGGTGCAGCCGGAGGTTCTGCATTTTCAACCTGTTCGCACTGCCGCGGCACCGGGCAGGTAACCCGCGTTACCAGTACTTTTCTCGGGCAGATGCAGACAACCTCTACCTGCCCATACTGCAATGGTGAAGGCCAGACCATCACCAACAAGTGCACCACCTGTGGTGGCAGCGGCACCATGAAAGGTGAAGAGGTCATCAGCCTGAACATTCCGGCCGGAGTTTCTGAAGGTATTCAGCTTTCGGTAGGCGGCAAAGGCAACGTAGCGCCGCGTGGCGGTATCCCGGGCGATCTTATCGTTCAGATCGAGGAAACCCCGCATCCCGACCTTATGCGCGACGGAACCAATATTCTGTATGAACATTTCATTAGTTTTCCGGAAGCAGCATTGGGCACTTCTATCGAGGTTCCGACCATTGATGGAAAAGTAAGAATCAAGATCGAACCAGGTACACAGGGAGGAAAAGTCCTGCGGCTCAAAGGCAAGGGAATTCCTTCGCTCAATGGTTATGGAAGGGGTGACCAGTTGATCAATGTCAGTGTGTGGACTCCTAAAAACCTCAGCCGGCAGGAGCAGGATTTACTTGAAAACCTGCTGACATCAGATAATTTCAAACCTCATCCGGGTGCCAAAGACAGATCATTCTTCGACAGGATGAAAGAATATTTTCAATAGTTTTGCAAAAGCAGAAAAGATAAGCGGGGGGTGATTGTTACTTACAAAGAATCATCCCCTGTTTTTTGTTTGATAATTAGTATTTTACAAACGAAGACCACATGAATTACTATTTTTCAGCACACAACATCACGAAAAGGTATGCCAATCATACAGCGCTTACCAGAGTGAGTATTGACGTGCCAAAACAGAGCATTTTCGGACTTCTCGGGCCGAACGGTGCAGGAAAGACAACCCTCATCCGGATCATAAACCAAATTACCGGGCCTGACGAAGGAGAAATCTTTTTCAACAATGAAAAACTGTCACCACGTCATGTTGAGCAAATCGGCTATCTGCCCGAAGAACGGGGGCTTTACAAGAAAATGAAAGTGGGCGAACAGGCTTTGTACCTGGCCCAACTGAAAGGTGTGAGCAAGGCTGATGCATTGAAAAAGCTTAAATACTGGTTTGAGAAATTTGAAATACAAACCTGGTGGAACAGGAAAGTTGAAGAACTTTCGAAAGGAATGCAGCAAAAAATTCAGTTTATCGTTACCATCATTCATGAGCCTTCCCTGCTGATTTTCGATGAGCCTTTCAGCGGATTCGACCCCATCAATGTTAACCTGCTGAAGGAAGAGATTCTGAAACTCAGGGAAAACGGGGCAACCATAATCTTTTCTACACACAACATGGCTTCTGTTGAAGAGTTGTGCGACGATATCGCCCTCATCAACAATTCTCATAAAATACTGGAAGGCAGTGTGAAAGAGATTAAGAATACTTACAAGACGAATACTTTCGAACTCAGATACAATGACTATAAAGGATCGCTGAGAACCATCCTGCCTTCAGGCTTTGAGCTCATTGATCAGCAGGACGTGGATGACATCACGCAGGCAACCATCAGAATTCCAAAAGGAACCAGCCAGAATGAACTGCTTTCCGCGTTGATTCCGCATGTTACCTTTCATTCGTTTATCGAGATAATTCCCACGATGAACGAGATCTTTATTGAAACCGTGAATGCCGCTGTAAATAATTCTGCAACAATTCAAAACGACCGGTTATGAACAAGATAATACTCGTTATAAAACGCGAATACCTCTCGCGGGTGCAAAAGAAATCGTTCATCGTTATGACGATCCTCGGCCCTATCCTGATGGCAGCCCTCTTTATTGTGCCTGTTTATTTGTCGCAGGTGACGGATGAAACCAAAAAAATAGATATACTAGATGAAACAGGCTGGTTTATCAATAAGTTCGAAAACTCCGACCGGTTCAGGTTCGACTATGTGTATGATGACCTTGAAACAGCCAAAGCGAAAATGACTGCCAAAAAGGGCTATGCGCTGCTTTATATTCCCCGGCCTACAGCTACTGTACCAACTACTGCCGTGATATACAGTGAACAGCAGGCAAGCGTGGACCTGAAAAGTTATCTGAAGAATGTGATGGCAAAAGAGGTTGAGAATCAGAAGCTCGGGGCTGAAATCCTGAAGGAGATCAGGAAAGTTAATCCGGAATATAATTCTGTGGGCAACGACTCCCTTTCGAAAGAATCGCTGATCAGCGAAGAAATTTTGAAAAACATCAAAACAAACATCACTCTGACTTCCATACAAATGGGGGAAAAAGGCAAAGAGGAGAAAAGCTACACTGAGGTGAGTATGGGAGTTGGGATGTTTGCCGGAATACTAATCTATTTCTTTATTTTCCTGTTCGGTTCGCAGGTGATGCGTGGTGTAATTGAAGAAAAGACCAGCCGTATTGTGGAAGTAATCGTTTCATCCGTCAAACCATTCCAGTTAATGATGGGTAAAATTGTTGGTGTTGCCCTGGTTGGCCTGACCCAGTTTATGCTATGGGTTGTTCTGACATTAGCGATAGTAACTGTTTTTCAAACTTTTATGCCTGATTCTGCCAGGAAAACCGAAACCACCCAGTCATTTAGTCCAGGTACCCGGATTCCGGCTGACCCCGGATCAGTTGCCGCAGCCGCTGAAACTGACAGTCCTGATGGAATGGCCAGGGTGGTTGAAGCGCTTAGTTCGATTAATTACGGGACAATGATCTTTTCTTTTATTTTCTATTTTCTTGGAGGATACCTGCTCTATGGAGCCATGTTTGCAGCCATCGGTGCAGCCGTTGACAACGAAACTGACACCCAGCAGTTTATGATGCCTGTCACTATTCCATTAATCCTTTCAATTGTGATGGCCCAGTTTGTCATCAACAATCCCGAAGGTCCTATTTCATTCTGGTTCTCAATGATCCCATTAACCTCTCCTATTATTATGATGGTCCGTATCCCGTTTGGGGTTCCGTATTGGGAACTGGCCTTGTCAATGGCAATTCTTACCGCAACTTTTATAGGCGCTGTCTGGCTTGCAGGAAAGATTTATCGTACCGGGATTTTAATGTACGGCAAGAAAGTCAGTTGGGGTGAAATGTGGAAGTGGCTGTTTTATAAAGCATGATGGCGCAGGGCGCAGGGCACAGGGCGCAGGGCGCAGGGTCCAAAATTCAGGGACCAACGAATGACGAATGACGAATGACGAATGACGAATGACGAATGACGAATGCCCTTCGGCATGGTTCGACAAGAGCTCACCAACCGAGAGCTCAGGGACCAACGAATGATGAATGAAGAATGACGAATGACGAATGCCCTTCGACATGGTTCGACAAGAGCTCACCAACCGAGAGCTCAGGGACCAACGAATGACGAATAACGAATGACGAATGACGAATGACGAATGACGAATGCCCTTCGACATGGTTCGACAAGAGCTCACCAACAGAGAGCTCAGGGACCAACGAATGACGTATTTTGCCAACTATTAATTGCCAACTAGTTTTTTTGAATCTTGAATCTTGAATTTTGAATTTTGAATTTTGAATCTTGAATTTTGAATTTTGAATCTTGAATCTTGAATTTTGAATCTTGAATCTTGAATCTTGCCAACTCCTAATTGCCAACTGCCAACTGATCTTTTTGAATTTTGATTTTTGCCAACTGACACAACTTA